>NZ_JBICHO010000539.1:0-14024 GCF_043100905.1 Rhodopirellula sp. JB055
AGGATCGCGAAAATGGTCGAATCGGTGCCAATGACCCGAGAGGGCTACAACAAGATCAAAGCCGAGATCAGTCGCATGGAAAACGAAGAAATGCCGTTGATCGTGCAGAAAATCGCCGAGGCACGCGAGGAAGGTGACTTGAAAGAGAACGCTGAGTACCACGCTCAGCGCGAGAACCAAGGCATGTTGATGGCGAAGATCAATGAACTGCGTGACAAGATTGCGCGGGCGTCGATCATCGATGTCTCCTCGTTGCCCAAGGATGAAGTCGTGTTTGGGTGCACTGTGACGGTCGAAGACGTTGCCTACGGTGACGAAGAGCAGTTCACATTGGTGGGCGCTGGTGATGAGGATTACGACAGCGGCAAGATTCTGGTGACCAGTCCGTTTGGCCAAGGTTTGGTTGGCAAGAAGGTTGGCGAAGTTGCCGAGGTGGAAGTGCCGGCTGGCAAATTGAAATTCAAGATCCTCAAGATTGAATTCAATCTGTGAGTGCCAGCAACGATGAGAACGCGCCGGCATCGGATGCGTCCGATGCTGGTGTCGATTCCAGTTCGCCGTCAACGAACTCGGACGAGACGACAAACACTCCGGAGCAGCAGGAACCGGGGTGCATGCCGATTGTTATTGCATGCACGTTGCTGATGGGGATCGTGTCGTTTGTGTTTTGTGGCGTCACCACTTGGGTGCTGTTTCAAAAGCGGACCGAAGTTGCGGTGCGGACTTTGGTGGGTTACGTCGATGTGATCGAGCAAAGTCTGTTGCCTCCAGATGAAAAGAAGTCCGTCATTGATCAGTTGGAAACAACGATCAAAGAAATGCAGGCGGAGGATTACCCGCAGGAAAAGGCATCGGCGGTGATGCAGCGATTGGTGCGTCTGCCGATTCCACAGTACGGGGAACTCGACGTGATCGACGCATACATCGAAGACCATTTCGAGGGTGACGAACGCGACAATGGTCTGAAGCAGATTTCTCGGTTGCGTCGAGCGATCGACCGGGGCAAGGCGACGGTCATTGACGTCAATGATGTGTTGTTGCCAGCCACGCAGGTCGATACGACTCATCCCCTAGGGCGTGTTCTCAAGCAACCGTTGGCTGATGAACAAGTGCGTGACGTTGTTGAGCGAGCCAAGTTGGTTGGTGATCGCGACGACCTCGCTGATCAGTTCTTTGAGCGGAAGCCAATCGATCAAATCTTGGAGCGAGAATTGAAAGCGGCGAGCAGCCAAGGCGGCTTTTAAGCGGTCGCAGGATGGGCATCCAAGACGCTGTCGCAGCGTTTTGGATACGGAACAGAGAAGGCAGTCGAAGTGCCGGTTTTGTGAATCCGCCAAAATGTCCACCTCGAAAATGCTTGCAAATCGGTCGACGCATGGTTGGTCTGTGCTCGGAAATCTTCCGCAAATCTTCTTGGCCTGCTGTGAAACACGGGCTTTTTCGGGCGTCGCATCCGCCGTCGTTTTGAGAACGCTTCGCAGTTGGGGGGTGGTTGTTTTCGGGTGAAATGCGGAGCGATTGGCATTCAGGCTGTGACAAAAGCGGTCAGCGGGGCGGAAAAGTTGAGTTGATCCGCACCAGATGGTGGGTCAGTCCCCCATACTGATGTTCGGAAGGGCTTCTGAGTTGCAATTCCCTCCTGCGCCTGGAATAATGGTGTCGCTAGCGATCGAACAGACCGGCGACTGCCGGATCGCGTCGTCTCTTTTCTCCTCGCCTTTGGACACCGCCATGAAAACCAAACCGTCCGGTTTCACACTCGTCGAATTGTTGGTGGTGATTGCCATCATCGGCATCTTGATGGGACTGCTGATTCCCGCTGTCAACGCAGCCCGGGAAACCGCCCGTCGCAACCAATGCAGCACTCAAATCAAAAACCTCTCCCTGGCGGCCATCCAGTACGTGAATTCCAAGGGCGAAATGCCTGGCTATGTTCAGAGCTTTGGCCGCCACGACAGCTACATTGACCCTTCGGATCCAAGTAATTCAGGAGCCGCGCTCGCACCGCACATGAAAATCGGGACTTGGGCGGTTGCTTTGTTGCCATGGCTCGACGCTCAGCCCACCTATGAGCATTGGAGCGAGGATCGTTATCCAATCTTGCATACGAATGTTTCAGGTGCGGAGCACGAAGCAACTAGCGGTGCTTCGGGCGATGGATTTCACTCGTTGGCGGCCCCGAATCTCGCCTTGATGCAATGCCCCAGCAACCCTGTCGCTGTTGGTGACTACGCGAAGAATAGCTACATCGCCAACAATGGATTGTGCCATACCACAGGGCCTTCTGGATTTCTGGCTGCTCCGTCGGGATCAACGGTCTTCGCCGAGTCTCAAAACCGTGCCAATGGCGTCTTCAATTGCAAATACAACGTGACGAGCATCAATTCACGTGGCGATGGTATTCACGAGTCCGAAGGTCCTAAAGTTCGTTTGGACGACTTCAAGGACGGAGCGGGAAACACCATGTTGTTCGCCGAAAGTGTGCAGGCTCTTCCTTGGAATCGCGCTGGCTTCATCAACGGCAGCGACGTGACACTTGCTGATCCATCCCATAATGACGTCACCTTTGTGGTTGAAAGTGCTCGTTATGTTCATGGTATGGTCTGGCACTACGTCGACCCGAAGAACTCGGATTCGGCGTTGGCATCATTCTGGAACAAGAATGGAACTGGCACGCCTCAAGTACCGGGTCCAGTTGTCAGCTTTTACAAAATCAACGGTGGCGGCACTTCCGTGTCGGACGAGATCTTCAATCTGCAGATGACACCCTCCAACGCAGCACAACTCGCTCGACCATCCTCGGCACACGTCGACGGCGTGAATGTAGCGATGGCAGATGGTGGAACCCGATTCATTGCTGATAGCATTGATTATCGTGCGTATCAGGCTTTGCTGACACCTCGCGGTAAGAGCAGCAATGTTCCGTTCCCTGAGTATGTTTACAGTGACGAGGAAGACTGAAACCGCGATAACTTGACCTGTTAAGCAAGATGGCATCCTTCGGGATGCCATTTTTTGTGTCTGTACGGAAAGCGGATTGGAGAGAAGCGGGGCCAGTGCCAGCCCAAGATCAGGTAATTCCGTTCAGGTAGGGTGCATAGCGGTGTCTAAGCGACTGGTCTCCTTGCCAGTCGCTGTCTAAATCTCTAAGTCGTCGAGGTTGACTTCGTCGAGGGTTTTGGCGGAGTTGGGTTTGTTGGGGGGAGCGGATCCGTTGTTTGCCTCCAATTGCGGGCCGGGTTGGCTCTCTTCGGAAGTTGCCGATCGCACTTGTAGTTTGCCGGCTTGGACTCGGACGACTTTGATCGGGGCTCCTTTGTCGATTGGCATTCCGGTGCTGACGGCGTCGACTTTGTGTTCGTCAACGACGACTCGGCCCGCGGGAAGGAGGTCGGACGCCGCGACTCCGTAACGGCCGACCAGCTCGCTCAGTCGGGTTCCGTCCGGTGCCGTTGCGACCGGGATTGGAGTTTCGGATTGGTCGCCGCGGCGGTTCAAAATTTCTTTGCCGACGCTGGTTTGCGGCCAAAACCGCAGGATGATGCTGAGCAGGATCGGGGTCAGCACGAGCAACGATAGGACGACCGCCAACCCAAAGTTCAGGCTGACGGTGAACGCGATCAGCACGGCGGTGATCGCAGCGGCAACAGCGAAAAGGCTGAGCAAGCCGCCGCTGGGGACGATGATCTCGGCGATCACAAGTGTCAAAAAAAGAACCAGCAGTCCGATTGTGTAGAGGACCGGCATCAGTCCACCGCCTCGACGGTGATTCGGTTTCCGAGCACCTGAATGACGCGAATGGATTGCCCCGCATCAATCGCGGTGGCATCGCTGACGACAGGCACAATTCGTTCACCAAATCGAGCTTTGCCACTGGGACGCAGCGGCGTGGTAGCTTCGCCGGTTTGGCCTAGCAGATCGTCGTAGTGTGCCAATCGTTCGGATTCATCGAGGTCGGCTTCGGGGACGCCCATCGACAATCCGGTCGCAAGAGCGGCTTGGGGCAAGTACATCCGAACCAAGATCATCCCCAGCACGCATCCGCCCAGACCACCCAATGCGACCCAGAGTCCTCGCGTCAGTTCACCCACTTGATAGGCGTTCTGCGGCACAACAAACGTTTGGCTCATGAGCATCACGCCGATCGATGTCAGAATCAGGCCTCCCACGCCAAACACGCCAAACCCCGGTAGGACAAAGATTTCGATCCCGATGCACGCCAGCCCCAATCCGAAGGCCAGCAGTTCGGCCCACTCAGCGGTTCCTGCGAGATACTTGATCCAAAAGAAGAATGCGAAACAGATCATCGAGATGAATCCCGGTAATCCCAAGCCAGGTGCGCTGGCTTCGATCGACAGCATCATGAACCCAATCATCAACAGCGTCACGGCGAGCCCGGTTTGGCTTCCCAACCGTTCGACCCAGCGGACCAGGCCGCGGTCGGACAATTCGGGAGGCACGGATGCCAATCCGATGGAGGCCGCTGTCTCACGCAGCGATTTCGCCGTGCCGTCAGCCAGCCCCAACTCAATCGCTTGAGAGGCAGTCAGGCCGGAGGTCAGGTCGATTTTTTCCATGCGTTGCCAATCGCTTGCCAAGTCATCTTGGTCTGAGTTTGGGGCCTCCGCATCATCGTTTTCAAGCTGGCGAATTTGATTTGAGGTTGCGTAGCGAACCCGTCCCGAGCGTCGGTGGACGTACCGATGAACCGAGAGCGAAGGGTCCAATAGGCCGCGAAGGAGCGTGGCACTCCGGCCGGTGGATTCGGCGATCAGGTGAATCAGTTCGATGTGCTGCTGCACTTCGTCGGGGGACATCGCGTCGGCTCCGCTTCCTCCGATCGTCGCATCGGGCGACATCAGAAGCGGTTGGCATGCAAGCGCGATCAAGGCAGCGTCGCCGCGTGCTTCTCCCGTGATCAACCCGCCGACGGCTTGGATCGCGGGGCCGGGATCGGCCAGCGTTGCAGCGAGCGACGCACTGCGATTGAGGCTTCCGCCAGGCGAGTCGATCGCGACCAACCAAGTGTTCACGTCCGGGGAGTCGATCGTCGCGGCCAGGTTGCTCTGCCAGCGTCGGACGCGGGACCCGGTGATATTCCCGGTCACTCGAACGAGTCGCCCGATCGCTTCGGTCATGGATCGCGAATCCTCGCTTTGTAAATTCGCGAGTTCGAGCCAGTCGGCGACAGATTCTTCGGAGTCAACGATTGCTGCGGCCGCACGAATTTGTCGCAGTTGGCTTGAGTCCAGTAAGAGTGGTTCGCCTGCGTTTGCTAGGGTGGTTTCTGAGACGACACGGCCCTCGGTTCGAGCCCTGCGGAGGGGATCTCCCGCCAGGAAGCTCGACTCCCCATCGACCAAGCTGACTTTCGCGACTTCCAGGTTGAAATCCACCAGTCCTTCGACCAACGGCGATGGTACCAACGCCCGACGTCGTGCAATGGACTGGTACAGCACGGCAATGGTGTCATCGGGCTGAGACTCATATCGTCCGGCATCGCCAAGCGAACCCGAGGCGGACACCAACAGGGTTTCTGACGCCAAAGGGAGCAGCACGTCGTGTCCGTCGATCACGCCGTCGACCCACGCAACCACTCGGACGCGATTGAGTTTTGGGCTGGAGATTGCTCGGGCGAGTTTCAGGGCATCTTCGAACGCAGTCGTTCCGGTGGCAAAGGATTGATCGCCTGAGGAGCGTTGCTCGTCATCGGTTCGTTCGCGGGCAGATTTTGGTGCCAGATCGTCACTGGTGGAGCTGAGTCGCAAGACGACAGTGGCACGGCCGCTGTCCGAGGCATCGCCGCGTTTCGATGCCGTCGCCAACTGAGTCAGCCGGGCCAGGATTTGATCCACGTCACGGCTGGTCAACGGGGACGGAACGTTGATCAGCACGCCCGTTGCCGGTGGGGGAGCCGGTTGGCTCCAGGCAAACCGAAGTGGGGCCAGCATCACGATGCCAAGCAGCAAGCACCACAGCGGTCGCTCCAATGCGGAGCCACCCCGGAATCGGAAAACACCCCAAATGAACCGATGACCTTTCATGCCAAGATTATACGGGGGATGGAAGGCAAAAGACCATGACCGAAGCAGATCTCACTCCGAATACGAAACCAGGAGAGAAAGTATGCGTCGTCGTCGGGAATCGCGATTTTAAGTGGGGGTCAGGGGGGCGTCGAGGTTTGAGGGTCGGGAATTGTGGTCCCGACAACGGCCGCACCGATGCTGTCGCCCATCACATTGACCGCAGTGCGGAAACGATCGAGCAACCAATCCACTGCCAGGATCAACCCGAGGTATTCTAGCGGCAACCCGACGGCTCCCAGGACAATCAACATGGTGACCAAGCCGGCTTCGGGGATTCCCGCAGCACCGATTGCTGCCAACGTCGCCGTGACCGCCACGATCAATTGGTCTGAAAGTGTGAGATCGAAACCGATTGCCTGGGCGATGAAGATCGCAGCCGCGGCTTCGTAGAGCGCGGTCCCGTCCATATTGATCGTGGCTCCCAGAGGAATCACAAATTCGGTGGAGCGTTTAGAGACACCAGCGGACTCGGCACATTCCAGCGTCACTGGCAAGGTCGCCGATGAACTGGCGGTTGAGAAAGCTGTCAGTAACGCTTGGCTCATGGCGGCCATGTACGAGTACGGGTTCTTCTTAGTGACCAAGTAATAGATGGTTGGCAAAACCACGAACGCATGAACGGCCAGCCCCATCACCACCGCGGCAAAGTACCAACCGATCTGACTGATCTCTTCGATGAAGCGTCCATCCGCTTGAGCTTTGCCGAAGCGAGCCGTCACCAGGCAGAAAATGCCCAGCGGTGCAACCTTCATCAACGCCATCACAAACCGCAGCAGCAGTTCGTTGGCTTCCGTCACCAGCGTCGCGATGGACCCAACGCGATCAATCATGGTGGTCATCAAGGCGGCGATCGCAATCGCGAAAACGATGATCGGCAACAACTGAGTGTCGGCCGCGGCAGCAAACAAGTTGTCGCTGATCAGCATCAACGCCAAGTTCTCCAGCACGACCCCCATGCCAGGAGCTTCGGTTTGTCCGGGTGGGAGTTGCGACTCGCTGGCGAGTCTCTCGATGACTTCGGGATCAACCGTTCCGACTCCGGGACGAATGATGTTGACCGTGATCAGTCCAATCGCGACCGCCAGAACCGTGGTGCACAAGTAGTACCCGATGGCCGCAGCGCCTGGGCGACCGAGTTGACGAACGTCGCCCATTCCCAAGACGCCGCACATGACGGAGGTGAACACCAGTGGCACCACGATCATTTTCAAGGCTCGAAGAAAAAGCTCTCCGCCAATCTCAAAATGCGTCGCGAAATTCGGTGCAATCAGCGCAACTGCGATCGCCGCCACAATCGCACCGGCAATCCAATACGTCAGTGCCTGACTGTGTTTCGGTGATTCCGTCATGGTTGGTTCCCTTTTGTTGTCCATCACATCGGTCGATCTGTCCGCTGCGACACAAAATAGCGGTTTCTTTCAGTCCTCGCACGGCACCGAGCGTGAGAGCGACCTAAGTTTTGGATGGAATGGTTCGTTCCCCACCCTCACGTTTTCCATTGGCCGACGGCCACGCTTCAGCCCAATCAACGAGTAGCTTCGGATGCCCATCTCGAAACGACGTAACACGCGACGTGCCGCCGTTGGCAGTGTTTTGTTTTTGGCAGGACTTTTTTGTGGAACGCTGGTCGCAGTTCCCAAACTGCACCGCGTCTTGTTGTCGGAACAAACTCCAGTCGACCTGACCTGCGCCGAGTTGATGCAGCGTGGAGTCGATGAGTCACCAGTCGTGCGATTGACCGACGCCACGATCGTGGAACCAGCAGAGGAGTTAGAGTTCGCCCTCTTGGAACCGGACCCGACGGCGACTCAAAATTTGCCTGTCGGTTCAGGCATGAGTGCGTGGATGTCGGGGGACAAAGTGGCAAAGGCCAAATCAACTCTCGCCGATGCGCTCCGGCATCCTCGTTCGAAAAAATTGATGGACCAGTTGGTTCGTGGCGAAGTGGTGCCTCGCGGGTTCGTTGGCCAGTCCATGCCGCAACCGCTGAAACTCACACCGGGACGCGAAATCGCGGTTCATGCACTCGAGGAATTGAAGGCGACCGGAACGTTGACTGCATACGTCACCGAGGACCCAACTTCAAAGTGGATTGTTCAGGCGGCCGAGCGATCGAATCTCACATTGCCTGAACCGTTTTTGAAGTCTGCGGAGATGGATCACTATTCGCTGCATCCCGTTTCACTGCAAGAATCGAAGTTGAATGCCGGCATCTGGATGGGAGCATCCGCGTTGGCCATGACATTGGGATGGTTGTTCTGTAGTTCAGCCGGTTGGGGACTTTGGATTCTGTTTTGCCCGATCGCTGCCATCGTGGGGATCTTTGGATTGCCAATGCGTTCGGGGCGTGGCAATCGCGTCACGTGGATGCTGGCGTTCTTGACCGGTGCTTTGTGCTTGGTTGCCGCTTACGGATTCGCGTTTGTGCTCGGCGGACTCGGGCAATCGCAATCCACATGGGCTTGGCAAGCCGCTGGGTTCATTGCCGGTTGTGCGGGACTGGCACTCTGGATTGGCATCCGTGGGAGCATCAAAACCAAACGCAGTCTCGCTCTTTCACCACGATGCTTGGACGAGTTGATTGCTTCGGACAAGGGGCGAGCGAAGGGAAAGAAAAAGGGCAAAGGAAAGCGTGCGTCGAAAAAAGACCAATCCGATGCCGAGCAATACGCAACCCTGGGTGTTCAGCAAGACAAGCTAAAAGAGACGTTGGACAAGAACGCCAGCTACTCGCGAAAATATTTGGACCCGAGGCTCAGCGTTCCAGCCAATGCGGTGGCGTCTCCTGAAGCCTTGGAGCACAACTTGCATTGGCAAAAGGCCGACTTCGAAGAACCGTTGCTCGTGGAAATCGGGCGTGGCGAAGCAGCTTGTGCGGTGACGATCCAAGTCGGCTGCCAAAGCTTGGTGCTTGGAATGACCGATGAGCTGGATGGAGTGGTTCGATTGCGGATGGTCAGTGTGCTCGATGATGGTCACTGCTTGGTCAGTGTTGATGATTCGTACCCTGATTTGCAGATGTCGGGATCAAATGGTCACGCCACTTTGTCAGTGTTTGAATCAGTTAACGCCCAAAAGTTGCTGGCGAAGCACTTAGAGAACGCTGCTGACATCGCTGAGCAGCGTCATTCTCGACTGGTGACGCTTGATAGCAACGAATGGCGAGATATCGTGCTCCTGTCCGAACGCGTGCTGAAGTCCATCTTGCACGACTCAGGGCAACAGAAGTGGGATGTCCGCGATACGACCTATGGTCGCTTCTCCTATCCTGCTCAGCCGGTGAAGGTGTTTCAAGAAGCGGTCGTGTAGCTCGCCTCGATTCTCGTGGCGGGCAAATTCACGGTTCTCATGGACGGAGGCATTCGATGTTGTTTCCGCCAAACGCTATCGAGCGTGTGAGTTATCGTGGCGGTAGTTCGAACACGCTGAATTCTGCCCACACGGGCATGTGGTCGCTGACCTTCAGTGCATCTTCTTCTGAAATCTGCAAAGTGGATTTCAGGTTTAGTACACCCGCACGCCCAGTGAATTCACGGGTCGTCGCGGTGTCGATCAGCAGGTGGTCGTAAGTCTTTGTCTGAAGCGTGTTGGTTGGTTGGTCCCCGACTAAAGATTGTATGTTTGGGATCCTGCCGGTTTCGAGCAACCACTGCGTCTCAACGTTGAGGTCACCCATCAAAACAAAGTCTTCCTCGCCTTTGTTTTGGTATTCGAACATGCGGACGCTGTGAAAGACATCATCCAGAACGTTCATCTCATTCTTCGGTGTGTCCCCTACACGAGAGCCGACTTCGTCGGGGTCTGTGTGGACATTGATGAGCGTGAATCGAAATGGCATTCGAGTTGGCGTCGGAGTCACGCGAGTTTGAAAGCTGGCCACCATCGGTGCACGATGCATTCGGTCCATTTCATCGCTGACCAAGTAGTCTGACTCGGGGATCAAATCGATGCGATCGGTATCCCAGACAAACCCATATCGTTCGGTTTGAGATGTTCGGCCTTGTGGTTCACTCACGGTGGCGTTGTATCGACCGCCCAAACTGGCGATTTCGTCGAGCAGGCCATTGATTGGAAGTTTGGGATCGCCTTTGATTTCTTGAAC
Source organism: Rhodopirellula sp. JB055 (assembly GCF_043100905.1). Taxonomy (NCBI): domain Bacteria; kingdom Pseudomonadati; phylum Planctomycetota; class Planctomycetia; order Pirellulales; family Pirellulaceae; genus Rhodopirellula; species Rhodopirellula sp. JB055. The sequence goes on from NZ_JBICHO010000539.1 coordinate 10,189, forward strand.
AGCGACCACATCAAACAACATGCAGACTTGTGCCAGTCGTCGCATCACTTCGGGTTTCTCGGATTTGCTTTTTCCGAACACTTGGATGTTGAACGTCGCGACACGGATGGATGCGTCTGGTTTTCGGCTCGTTGCACTGGCAGGGGTAGTTAAGCTGACCGGCGCGATCTCACCGATTGGTGCTTTGCCGGCATAGCCGCGGGACGCCATTTGCTCGGGGGTCAGCGAGGCTGCCAGCGGGTCGTCGTAGACCGGTGCTTCGCTGCCACGCAGAGTGTCCAGGGATGGCAAGTCGACTTGGCCGGTCAACGCAGCGATGACCAAACCAATGACCCCTGTGATTGAAATTCCAGGAGTGAACCAGCGCAGGATCGAACCGCTCGAACGGCTGGACCGTCGACGCGATTTGGACTGATTGCCCCACAGTAATTTCCACAAAAATTGGATCACCACGGCCTCCTTGCCGCGTGTATCACAAGCTCATCGAAGTCCGCCGAGAATCCTTCTCGGAGCGTTTCCATGGCTCTCGTAATTCAAATTTCTGTTTCACGACGCCGATGCGTTGAACACTCATGGTGGGTGTCGCTGCGTCAGACGTTCCGGCTTGTTGATTGATTCGAATTCGCAACCCGAGGCGTGAGTTTTGAAGTTGCGTTTTTCTCAAAAACCGAAGCGTCAGCGAGGGATGAACGAGGTTGACTTCGCCTCGCTGACGCGTCGGGTTATGAAAAAAAGCCTCACGCAAAAGCGCAAATTCAAAACTCACGCTTCGGGTGAAGTTTCGATCAACAGACCGGTTCGAAAGCAGAACCAGCTCTGGCCGATATCCAAAACGGATTGGTCGCGTCAACTGCAATCTTCTGCACAAGCCGTTCGATCGTTGCGAACAAAGCCCCCCGGTGAACGTTCGTGAAGGAGCGAGGGATGGGGACGGAGCGGTGTGGATTCATGTCGTAAATTTGAATAACCGAATTCATTTCCATCCGCTGTTTCGATTGTGTCGGTATGTCTCATTGCATCCCTCGCTTGCCCATTGCATCTGTGATCACCGGGTTGGTCGTCGCGATGACCACGTTTGGTTTGGTGCAGCGATTGCCTTCCACGACGTCTTCTTCTCAGGGGGATGCGTTGCTGAGTCAGCCGGAAGGCAAAGCTCCCGCGCAAGGTGGTGTTTTGATTTCGTCGGTCGCGGATGCGGCCAGTGTGGAAGGGGCAGCAGCGACGCCCGTTGACCCACATCTCACGATGGGGAGTGAGACTTGTGTGAAATGTCACGCGAACGAAGTGAAGGTTTGGAAAGCAACCCCTCACCACCGTACGTTCGAGGAACTGCATCGTCGGCCCGCCGCGAAAGAAATTGCGGCCAAGCTGGGTGTGCGTTCGATCAAATACGATGGCCGATGCGCTAATTGTCATTACACCCAGCAGGTCGACGCAGCCTCAGGCAATGTGCACGCCATCGAGGGCGTGAGCTGTGAATCATGCCATGGTTCCGCCAAGCAGTGGTTGGATCTGCACCATGACTATGGTGGCGAACAAGTCACGCGGGCAATGGAAACGCCCGAACACAAACGCCAACGGTTGGCTCAAAGCGTCGCCGCTGGAATGCGAAACCCGGTCAATGTTTACTTGGTCGCACAAAGCTGTTTGCGTTGTCATACGACCGCTGACGAGGAATTGGTCAACGTGGGCGGTCACTCCACTGGCAGCCTCGATTTTGAATTTGTTTCTTGGAGCCAAGGGACGATCCGTCACAACTTTATCGACTCAGACGGGAAAACGAATGACCCCAGCACTCGCGATCGTTTGCGAGTCATGTTTGTCAGCGGCATGATTGCGGATCTGGAAGCAAGCCTGCGAGCGACCGCGGAAGCGACTCAGAAAGCCAAGTACGGCGTAGCCTCGGCACAGCGAGCCGATCGAGCTGCGAAACGGCTGCTGTCGGTTTCGAAAAAGGTTCCGTCCAAGCACTTGGAAGAAATCCTGATGATCTACAGCGGTGTCACGTTGAAGTTGAACAATCGTGAGCCGCTGATTCAAGCTGCGGACGCGATCGCTCAGCTTGGTTTTCAGTTTGCTGCCGAGACCAATGGGCATGTTTTGAAGCCGCTCGACGCGTTCATTCCGCCGACGAATCGTTGGAAGTAGCGAAGAGTTCGTTGATCTGGCGTCGCAAGGTTTTGGGAAGTGGTCCAGCGGTCGCAAAGTCTGAGATCTGCTCCGGACGATGGGCGCCGACGAGCGCTGCCGTGACGCCCGGTTGCGAGACTGTCCATGAGATCGACAGGTTGGCAACCGAACGACCTGAGTCCGCCGCGATCTGTTTCAGTTGATCGACAATGTCGTGAGCACGCTGTCGAGCCTCGCCTTGGAAAATCGGGTAGTTGGGACGGCTGTCGCCTTCCGCGAAAACGTGGTCCCGTTCGATTTTGCCCGCGAGCAAACCTTTCATCAGCGTCCAGTAGACCCACACGTCACTGCCGTGCTCTTTGGCATCGGCGATGACCGTCGACAAGGTTTCTTGTTGCAATCCGTTGAGCGGGCACTGGATCGCAGAGCATGGCACCACGCTCGCAAATGCGGCTCGTTGTTCCGGGGTGGCGTTGCAGACCCCCACTCGCTTTGCCATGCCGCGTTGCATCAAACGTTGCAGTGCCCAGGCACTGGCTTCGATCGGCACTTCATCGTCCACGCAGTGCAGCATCAGCGTGTCAAAGCAACGAATGCCGATCCGTCGGAGTGAGTTTTCCGCGTCGACGACGAGTGTCTCCGGGTTGCCGTCATTCACACGCATGCCCGACTCGTCGTATCGCTGGCCCACTTTACCGATGATTTGGATTTCGTCGCGCGTGGACGAGTCCAGGTCCTTCAGGGCCGCACCGAGGCGTTCATCGGCCTCCCCTTGCAGGCCGTAGCTGTAGGCGGTGTCGAACTGGCGAATCCCGGAGTTGATGGCGGTTCGAATCGTTGCAATCGCGTTTTCGCGAGTCACGCCGATGGTGGTGACGCCCGCGATCGGCCAGAGGCCTAAAATGATGTGTTGGTTCAAAATGGTTGCGAGATGAAAAAAGGGAACTAAGTTGGGCGCAGGACGTGGTTAATTCGGAGTGAGGATTGATCGCTGTCCAATCCGCTGACCTTCAAGAGAACAATTCAACAACAAGATGGCAACGACACCCACCACCGCGATCACGGTAGCGCCCGGGATCACACGGATCGAGAAGAACAATTCCAAGGGCTACGTGGTTCGCGTTTGCCGCGATGGCGTGCGGAACTCAGAGTATTATTCCGACTCGATGTGCGGGGGAAAACGCAAGGCATTGCAGTTGGCCAAGCAAAGTCATGCTGCGTTGCTGGAAGCCCTCGGGCCCGCCAACAACTCAACCAAAAACAAATTGACCAGTCGGAATACCACTGGGAAGGTGGGGGTTCACCTGGCTCATTCGGTCGACAATCGATATCCCGGTTGCGAATACCAAGCCTACTGTGCGTCTTGGAAAACCGAAGATGGCTACCGCAAAAAAATCAGTTTCGCGTTCAATCGATATGGGGAAGACGAGGCGTGGGAGCTTGCCTGCATCGCACGTGATCGCGAAACGACGGATCGCGAAGAGGTGCTCGCGATTCGGGAGCGGCAGCTAAAACGAAAGAGTCGCAAAAACAAGACTCGCCGCAAATAAGACCTTCCGCGAATAAGGTTAGTGACCTGTCAAAGGTAAAAGCGAGGGTTGATCGTAGTGGTCCAGGCGGCCAGTGCCTAATTTGGGGCCAAAACAAAGACACCGGGCCCCCGCCCCCACCCACAAAAAAAAAAGTGGGACACCAGGTTAGAAAAA
>NZ_JBICHO010000540.1:0-7663 GCF_043100905.1 Rhodopirellula sp. JB055
AATCGAATGGCGTTGAGTCCGTCGGTATCTTCCAGGAGGGGAGATCCCTTGCCGGTCAAGTTTGGGCCGAGTTGGCTTTTCAAATTTCCGTCTTGGAAGAACGGTGTTCCAAGGACCCAATGCGCCCGAGGGTCAGGTCCATCGTGCCCAGCGACTGTCGACCAGGAGGTGACAAGCAAGAGAAGGCAGATGCCGGGACGGAGGAACATTGATTGTGTCGAACGCATTGGGTAACTCAAAGAAGAAAGACGGTTCAAGGAAGTGCGAAGCAAGGATGTGATAGTGTTAAGGCTGTTCCACGACTTCACCGCCATCTCGGGTGCCCAAAGCTGAGAACAGTGTCAGGTCAATGGAGTCTGTGATGAAACGAACCGATCCGTCACCCACGCAGAATTGAGCTCCGCCAGTGTGCTGGCTGCCGAAGCTGACTTCATAGGCGCCCCATTCAGGTGAGTCATCTGCCGTGGGGATGTCAATCGGTTTGGCATAGTTGATCGGGACAGCGGTCGACCCGCCCATTTCGGACCAGTCGGTGCCTTCCCAGTTGTCGAAGTCGTCCCCACCAATCGCCCAGTGATCCTTGCGACCCGAGTTGGCTTCTTCTGCCGTGGATGCGATCGAGGCCAGTTCAGGGTCGGGGATGGCTTCACCAAACATCAGGGTATTGGAGAGTCCGTCGATCACGTCGCGGAACTTGGTGGCGCCTCCCATGCCGCCTTGTGCGATGCGAGCTCGCTCGGGAGGACGAGTTTGGATCATGCCGTCGAGTTCGGAGTGGTGTTTGGTGGTTTGGCTGTCGCCCCACGTGGGTTGATTGGCGCGTCCCCATCCCCAAGAAGGTTTCCAGTCATTGGGCTGGATCCCGGTGACAACGGCGAGGTAGTTGGCTGGTGCCCGGGAGGCGACAAACCAAGGCGGCGAGTAGACCGAGGCATCAAAAATGCCTTCGGGGGCGATCGAGGAGGGACAGCGCATAACGCTGATCGGCATTTCGCAGGCGGCCACTTGGCGATCGCGAGGATTGGCGGAGGAAATGTCCGCGTCACTGAGTGCCGTGCCTGCCGCCCAGTTGGTCGATCCAAACGTGAGTGCTTCAAAGAGACTGGATTGTTCACAGTAAGGCATAATGAACGCGCTCCAGTGGCCACCTTCCTGGGCTTCGCCAAGCATTGGCAAGTCTTCGTCGTACGCGGAAGCAAAGTTATGGGTTGCCAAGCCAAGTTGTTTGAGGTTGTTGCTGCACTGCATTCGTCTCGCGGCTTCTCGTGCGGCTTGGACAGCAGGGAGCAGGAGTCCGACAAGAATGCCGATGATGGCAATGACCACTAACAGCTCGACAAGGGTAAAGCCCGGTCGGTGTTGAAGGTAACGACGTTTCATTGAAAAGGTCTCTTGAAAGAAAGTGTAATGAGAACGAAAGGAAGATGGTTCAAGACTGTTTGGATGGGATGTCGAATTCGATGTGGTTGTCAGTGCCCGGGACGACTTCAAATTCGAGCCTCGATTCGCCTCCGTCGCCGTAGGCGGGAGGAACAATGTCTTTCGTGATCAGACGCCGGTCGTCGTCCGTCTTTTCATCGCTGGAACCGACCGTTTGACCGCTTCCGTTGACGATGCATGTGAAGCTGACTCGGTACTTTCCTGCTGCGAGGCCAGTGCCGGCCGTCGAACGAAGGAACAACTTTCCCGTGGCATCTGTTTCGCCAACACCGAGGTTGTATTGCGTGACGTCTTCGTCGACCGGGCGGACATAAACGATCAGACGTTCATAGGGCTTGCCATCAAGCGTGACGTGACCGCTGATCGGATGAAGGGCGGGTTCCGAATCGCAGCCGGTGGCGAGCAAAGAGGTTGTTAAAAGCAACAACGCTGTAAAGGGTTTCATCGAACGAGTGTTTGCAAATGGGGTGGCGGGTCAGGTTTAAATGAGGCGTGATTTATAGATGCTCGATGTGAAGGTGCTGTGGTGAGTTCAGTACGAGTTCGATGAATGTCTTGGGAATCCGTGGATCAAAAAGAGGCCGGTATTGGTGCTGGATCTGGCCCATGAATGAGTTGGGGCTCGATTTTTCATTGATCGTTATCTACCTTTGTTCTCCAGCTAACACCGTCCACGCGAAACAGAAGTTCTCGTCTGGCGTGGTGGCACTGGATCAACGGCATGGAAAACAGCACCGAACGAACGCAAGAAAATTCGACCACGCGAGACACCGCGGACTCCGATTCGAAAGCAACGGTGTCGGCAGGGCAGTCGTCGTCTTTGTTGGGTGCGATTGAATCACCGCAGATTTGGTCGGCGAATCATCTTCGTGGTGAGGTCGGCGGGTATGAGCTTGTTCGAGAGCTTGGCCGCGGTGGCTTTGGGATTGTGTATCTCGCTCGTGATCAAAAGCTAAAACGCGACGTTGCCGTCAAAATCGCTCGTCCAGAAATCGTTCGGGACGCAGTTGCCATTCGGCGATTTCAAGACGAAGCGAGGGCGGCGGCCGGGTTGGATCACCCCGGCATCATTTCCATTTATGACAGCGGTGTTCAGGATGATTTGCACTACTACGTCATGCCCTACTTGGTCGGTCAACACTTAGGCGATTGGCTGGCAAATCAGTCATCTCCAATGCCTGAGAAGCAGGCGGCGAAGTGGATGATTCAGATGGCCAATGCGGTTCAGTACGGCCATGATGCAGGAATCATTCATCGCGATTTGAAGCCGCAGAACATTCTGATGCAGCAGTCGTCGGATGGCGAAACGCGGAGACCCGTGGTGCTGGATTTTGGTCTTTGTGCCAGCGCTGATTCGACTGTCGCGACAACGACCAGGATCGCAGGGACGCCACGTTACATTGCGCCCGAACAAGCGATGTTTGGCAATCGTCGGATCTCACCGAAGAGCGATCTCTATTCGCTCGGCGTGATGCTGTATCAGATGCTCACCGGAACGACTCCTTTGACGCCGGATAATTTTGCCGAGGCCGTGTTGATGCTGCACCATTCGCCGATCGAAGGGCCGAAGAAACATCGGCCTGATCTTTCCGATGCGATGCAAGCGATCTGTTTGAAGTGCCTGAGACGCGATCCGGACCTACGCTATGAATCGGCGGGGGCACTGGAAGCCGACCTGCAGAGATTTCTGAGCGATCAGCCGGTGGAAGCTAGGGCCCCCAGCATCGCAGAGCGTTTCGGGTACGAACTCTACCACGGGCCGCTGGAGAAGATTTTTGGCTGGGCCATCATCGGGATCAATCTCTTGATCTGGGCTTGGGCCGCGATCGGTGGGCTGTTTGTCTGGCAACGTTATTCCGATGTTCCGGAGCTTGTGGAAACGTTGCCGGAGTTTCTGTTCTTCGTCGGGGTGGTCGTGATTCCGTTCCACCTGCTCGGTGCTCACGCCGGATCGTTGATGATCCGTGGGAGCAAGCACTTTTGGTGGCTTGCGATCATGAGCTTCGTTTCGCTGGTTTGGTCAGGCATCCAAGCCACCAACTTATTTTCCAGCGGCACCACGTTGAGAATCTATGAGGGGCGTGTGGTCGCCACGACTTTGGTTTTCCTCGTGATTGCGCCTGCGTTTTTTGTGCAAGGTTGCATGCTTGCGGCAGGGGCCTGGACGGCTTGGCGTCGAAGTCGAGCTAGCGTTTGATTTCGAAGGCGACTTCGTTTTGGCCGTACTTCTTGCCGTGCACGTCTTCCATGGTCAAACGCAAACGATAGCGTCCGGGGGCCAACGAATCCGGCAAGTACATTTGGTAAGCGATGAAGTAGTCACGGAGCTTGTTCTTCGACAATTGCTTGTCGACCGGCAACGATTGGCTGGCAACTCGGCGACCTGATTCATCGAGCAGATCATAGCTGCCTTGCAACATGGTTTCGAACCCTTGATTGCCAGCTTCGTTGGTTGGTTTGGCAACAAAGTTCTCGATCTCGCAGTACAGGATGACTTGTTGGCCTGGATCAAACTGACGTTTGGGGAACGGTTTGATTTGCCCGTACGCTTCAATCTCGGTGCAGAACTCCAAGGACCGAACATCCAGTGAATCCGATGCCGCCGCGAGGAATTCTGTGGCTTGGCGGATTTGAGGCAACGCGGTGCTGAAACGTCGTGAAGGAACCGGGTGCCCGTTGGGATCGATGATCGTCCACAAACCCAGCAGTTGGTGCCGCAGGTACTCTTGTTCTTGAGTCGTCAGTCCTTCCAGTTTGTCGACTGCGCGATCCGGGTCACCCGACAAAACCATCAGGTGACGTTTGATGATTTGACGCCGTTGCTTTTGAGCTTCGGTCTCATTGGGTTCGTCTTGTTCGAGCCTTTCCATCAAGGCGTCGTACAGTTCCGCATCGCTAAGTGACTTCACGTTGATCGCTTGAGCAACGGTGGTCGCCGGTTGGATCACGGGCGTTTGTGAGTCAGCCGACTGGGTGGCAGAAACCTGTTGGACTTCTGTTGGCGAGGCGTCTTGGGTGGTGATGGGATTGATTGGGTTGGAAGCCGATGCAGTCGCGTGGGTGTCATTCGCGACTTTGTCCGAGAGGTTCCAAGAGGCCGAGGCGTCCGACTCTGTTGGAGACGAAGCAGCAGACGACGGGGCGTTTGCGACAGCCGGCGTGTTGGTGTTTGCGACGTTGTCTTGATCGCTCAGTGAAGCACCTTCGAAGACGTCTTCGAGGACTTGATCGGTCAAATTGAATTCGGAGAGCGGTGGAGCCGATTGAGCGACGTTCGCAACCGCGGTCGATTCTTTGGGCGAGGAGGCGGGGAAGTCCTTGGCGGCGATTCGATGCGGAGTCAAACCGCGGTCCACCACTTCGTCTGGTAGATCAGGAAGAGAGTCCAGCGACGCCGCCAATAATTTGTCGATGCCAGCGGGTTGTTGGGTGGGGTGGGCTTTCTTGTAAGACATCGCGACCAAGCGACGAATGGCCTCTCGCTGCACCTCGGGGGGATGATCTTTCAACGCGTCCATGACCATGCTGACGTCGACGCCCGCATAAGTGTCCGGTGAGCCGGTGTTTTCTGACGCCGATGTGGTTTGAGGCGAGGGTGAATCGCTGACGTAGCTGACTTGGCGAGTGTTGGGCGTCATCTCAAGCGACGACGTCTCGTTGGATTGGGCCTGAGCAGCGGCTGCTTGGGCCGGGGTTGATGTGGCGGGACCAGACGCGTTGGGGTTGGTCGGAGCGGTCGCGGAACTCGAGTTTTTGCGAGTGATCGGAGTTTTCGCAGTCGCCAAACGCTGCGGAACCTCTTCCAAATGAGTCTCAGGCAATGCGTCCGCACCCGAGATGAAAATGTCCGACGGCCCCTGATTCGCGTGTTGTTCAATCCCCGAGCGGCCGCTCAACGGCGAAAACAGCCGAGAGCGTTGACAGCCCGTGCTGGTGAATCCGGTGGCCAGCAAAGCGATGGCCAGCCCTGAGCGTGTCAGCGAGGATGGTCGAGTGGACCATTCCGTGAACAGGAGCAGGAGGCGGTGGCGTGGCGCAGACATGAGGAACCTGGCATCGGAGACGGGAGACAATCGACCGGCCAGACGCTACGAAAATCGGCCCTGCGGCAACAACGTCAATTTGATCCACGGTTTCTGAAAGAAATCACTGATTTTCATTGGTTTCCGTGAATTCTCCCCCCAATCGAGCTTGTCCATTTGAGGCATCTCGGTAGGATTCACCGGAGATCGTTGATCGATTGTGGATGCATCGGACCTTCGCGCTGTTGCTAGCAAATGGTCAACCTCGAAGCTCAATGCCATTTCGGATCCAACGCCGAGGATGAGCATGATGGACGAGCATTTCAGTTGAACATGTTTCCTTGCAGTTCCCCTCAGGAGGGGATCGAATGAACAGTCGAGTGTGGTTGGTAGCGTGTGTCTTGATGAGTTCCGTGCTTGGTTCATCTGCAAATGCAGATTGGACCCAGACTGTCTTCCCGGTGAAGTCACACGACTTTGGAACGGTTGCGGTCGCGGCAAAAACGGAATTTCGCTTCCCCGTGGTCAACACGTTCACCTCGGATTTGCATATCCGATCGGTGCGTGAAAGTTGTGGCTGCACCACGGCGATCATTGAAACGGCGACGATCGCTCCCGGCGAAACCGGATCGATCTTGGCTCGCTTCAACACCCCAACGTTTCGTGGCAAACGTGGCGCGACGTTGACGGTTGTCATCGACAAACCGTTCTACAGCGAAATCCAGTTGAAAGTGGATGGTTACATCCGCAGCGATATGGTTTTCCACCCAGGGGCGATCGAACTGGGAACGGTCAACCAAGGCGAACCCAAGTCGGGGGCGACCAAGCTGTTCTACGCGGGACGAAGTGATTGGCAGGTCGTTGACGTTCGGTCCAACACACCATGGTTGGTGCCGACGTTCAAGCAAACCGAACGTGGTGCTGGCAAAGCCAACTACGAATTGTCCGTCGAAGTTCGCGAAGATGCTCCAGAAGGCTATTTCCAAGACGAGCTGATCGTTCAAACGAATGACCGCAGCATGCCCAACGTGCCGTTGCCAGTGAATGGAACCGTTGAATCCGCTCTGTCGATCGCTCCGCAGTCGATCGCGGTGGGCACCATCAAGCAAGGCGAAAGCGTTTCCCAGCGTTTGGCAATTCGAGGACGCAAACCTTTCGCAATTGAGTCCATTGAATGTGAAGGTTGGAAAGTGGACTTTTCGGCTAGCGAAGACGAACGCATGATTCACATGGTCGACCTCACACTGACCGCTGACACCGCGCGAGGAAATCAGCGTGTTCCCATGGTGATTCGCACGCGTGGCGAGAACGCGGTGACCGCGAAAGCGATCGTGACGGCGGACATCGCTGCGGAGCAAGTCGCTCAAGCTCAGTGAGCTCGATCTTTTCAACAGAACGAAGCCTGCGGTCGAAATTCTCGATCGCAGGTTTTTTTATGCCACAAGTGGCACCGCGACGGCATGTGGGGCCGCGTTGGGCAACGTTCGCCCCGGATGGGACCGTCGGTGGGATGTGGTGCGGTGCCTCGTTGACGCGTTTTGAAGTTGCGTTTTTGCGTGAGGCATTGGTTTTTTCATGACCCGATGCGTCAGCGACGAGAGGTCAACATCGTTTTTCCTCGCTGACGCTTCGGGTTTTGAGAAAAACGCATCTTCAAAACTGACGCGTCGGGTTTTCAATTGGACTGGCTTGGAAGCCCATCGGATGACGAGCACGAGCACGAGCACGAGCACGAAGCTAGAAGCTAGAAGCTAGAAGCTAGAAGCTAACTCACACCTGGAGGTCGACGCCGGTTGCGGGGGTCATCCAGGATGCCGTGGGAGCGGTTGCCACGGCGGCACCTTCGGGCTTGGAATCGATGGGGCGAGAGTTGCTGCCGCGGTTGCGGTAGCGTTGGTGGTCCGTCCCAGCTTCGCGATCGGTTTGCTCTCGATCGCCGAAGGCGTTTTGTGCTTGGTCAAATTCTGAAGTGCTGTTGGGATCGGTGGTGACCTCGATGGATTCCAAACGCATGCCTTGCGATTCAAGCTGGGAACGCAATTGAGGCAAATGATCTCGCAACAATTGGCTGGCGGCTTCCGATTCGGTCACCATCCGCCCGCGAAGATTGTTCTCTTGGATGTGCACTTCCAATTGGACGGAACCCAATTCGACCGGCGACAATCGCATGCGAATGTGCCCACCGTTGGGACCAAGTGTTT
>NZ_JBICHO010000541.1:0-5452 GCF_043100905.1 Rhodopirellula sp. JB055
AACACCTCCGGCCAACTCGCTCGATCACATCGCAGAATCCAACCTGCCAACAAGGTTCGAAAGGGTTCCGCAAGCTGTTCGTCTCGAAGCAACTCCGCAGTCACGCTCATTCGCAGAATCCGCAGCAACGATTCCTCATGGATTGGTGTCAGACGCAGATCGTGATCATTGAAACACAACAAAATGGCGATGACATCGGCACCCGACGGCAGTTGTGATTCCAGCATCTGGCGTTGCTGAATTCTCGCGATGACCGTTTCCAGAGCTCTCGCCCGCGCATCCGTGCCAACGTCGAGCGACTGGACCAATTCCTGATGTCGCAACATCATCTCGATAAACACTTCTCTGAGTCGCGGACCGTCACCCAAAATTTCTTGGAAGACATCCCAGCCCTCAAACGATCCCGGTTGGCCTTCCAGAAAGGAATCAATTCTTCCTGCGACTGCACTGCTAACGATTCCTGTGGCAACATCCTCGGCTCGCAAACGAACCTCCAAATCATCATGCTCGGCCGCGGGGCGGCGACGTGCCGGCAGAGCCTCAGCGCCTAATTTTCTCAGCCCCGCCGTCGCCCGCTCACGAACAGCAAACTCAGGTGCCCCGAGCTGCACAATCATCACCGCAATTTTTGCTTGTTGATCGGCCTCGTCCGTCGACGTTGACCTGCCATCGCCGGCCCCCTCTGTGGGCGTCTTGGATTCGTCCTCAATGAAGTCCGATTCTTTGGGCACGGCTGGGCCGGGGAAGACCACCTGGGCTCGGAAAACGTCCGCGATCTTCAGAGGATCCAACGGGGGCTGTCGAAACGACTTTGGAGTCACCGAGTTCGTGCCCGCGTCACCGCCATTGGTATTCGCGGGCTGGACGTTCGGGACCAGGTCTTGGCCATCGTCAGCTTGCCCCCATGCGCCCACCGGCGAGAACATCGCCCCTGGCGAAAGAAAGAATGCAGCGACGAGCATCGCAAAAAGGCGATTCCAATCGGTTGTAGAGCGGGCTGAAAACAAAACGTTTGCCTAACGGGAAAGGTTTGCACAAAGGAACAAGCGAACGACCATCCGGTTACCCGAAGTGTACCAAGAACCTCGCTCAAACAGCAGCGAGACAGGATTTGAAAGGCAGGCTCACGGAACCGGCACATTCGCCCATCCAAAAGCACTCAGACGACAAAAAATCGGTTGCTCAAAACCTTCCCCGTGGCTAGGCTGAAGGCACGTCGTGGAGAAATCGCATCCCCTCCACCCCGACGTTTGTTTAGGGATTTGCGGCCGCTTGCAGCCTCACTGCTAAAAAGCCAACACATGAAACCGATCGCCAGCGATCCGGTCGAACAGACCGATCATACGTCCCGTGCCACGGGAACTTTGTCCGCGGATTCGCCAAACACGTGTTCGCCGACCTCGAGTCTTTCGACATCCGGTCTCTCAACTCAGTGCGTTCACGGGAACATTGATCCCAACGCTCCCTCTCGTCAGCACGCCGAAGGTGCCATCACGGCCCCCATCTACTCGGCGTCCACCTTTACCTTTGAATCCACCGACAAACTGTTGGATTTTGTGGAGGGACGCGAACAGCGTGAGGAGTACGGACGCTACGGCAATCCCAACGAACGTTTGGTCGAACAAAAACTGGCGGCTCTCGACAACGCAGAAGACGCCGTGGTTTACTCCAGCGGCATGGCTGCGATCGTCGGGTTGCTGATGAGCCGTCTGTCATCGGGCGATGAAATCATTTTTTTTGACCAGTGCTATCACCGCAGTCGTGAATTCTGTGGCAAACATTTGGCGAAGTTCGGCGTCGTCACCCGCCAGGTTCCCACGGGCGATTTCGCCGCCATGGAAGCCGCCATCACGCCCCGAACCAAAATGTTGGTCAGTGAATCGCCCACCAACCCGCACCTGACCTGCGTTGATCTCGAGCAATTTGTCGCTCTTGGTAAAGCCCACGAAATCGAAACCCTGATCGACGCGACTTTGGCGACTCCGATGAACGTGCGACCTGTCGATCACGGCGTCGACTACGTTTGGCACTCCGCCACCAAGTACTTGGGCGGACACAATGACCTGCTCGCAGGAGTCATCTCGGGCCGCAACGAATTGCTGGAACCCGTCCGTGCCCTGCGTGGTTGTCTGGGCAGCGTCACGTCGCCGCACAGCATGTACTTGCTCGAACGCGGTTTGAAAACGTTCTCGCTACGGATGCAACGACACAACGAAAACGGCCAAGCCGTGGCGGAGTTCCTGCACGCTCACCCCAAAATTGATCGCGTTCACTACCCGGGTCTGCCGAGCCATCCGACTCACGCAATCGCGAAAGATCAGATGCTGGGCTACGGTGGTTTGATCACGTTCACTGTTAAAGATGCGGACTGGAAAACAACGTCACGCGTCGTTGATAATGCAAAAATCGCTCGCATCGCTCCCAGCCTGGGCGGCACCGAATCATTGATCGAGCAACCGCTCGTGATGAGCTACTTCAAGTATTCGCCAGAAGAACGAGCCAGCTTTGGCATCGCGGACAACATGATTCGCTACTCCTGCGGCATCGAAGATTCAGCGGACCTGATCGCCGATCTGGATCAAGCATTGGCGGGGATCTGAAATGTCCCCTTCCAAACCAAACAGTGAGTTCCGGACCCGAGCCATCCACGTTGGCAACGAAGTCGATCCATCGACGGGCGCCGTCGTTCCACCGATCCACTTTGCCAGCACGTTTCGCCAACCCGGCGCAGGCGAGTGGGGACAATACGATTACTCACGCAGCGGCAATCCAACGCGAACCGGCCTGCAAACCACACTTGCGTCCCTTGAAAATGCCTGCGGAACACTGGCGTTTTCATCCGGCATGTCAGCCATTCACGCCGTCACCATGCTGTTGGAATCCGGCGACCATGTCGTCGCGGGCACCGACATCTACGGCGGTGCCTACCGGTTGCTGCATCAAATTTGCAATCGCAGCGGGATCGAAGTCACCCTGGTCGATGTCACCGACATCCGTGCCATCGAAAACGCCATCACCGATCAGACCAAACTGATTTGGACAGAATCGATCGGCAACCCGCGGATGACGATTTCCGATTTGCCTGCGATCGCTCGCTTGGCCAAATCAAAAGGGATCCTGTCAGGCGTCGACAACACGTTCGGAACACCAGCGCTGTTGCGGCCATTGGACTTCGGCATCGACATCGTCATGCATTCCGCGACGAAGTACCTGGGTGGCCACAGCGACTGCCTGGGCGGAACGCTGGCGGTTTCAGACACCGAACTCTACGACCAGCTTTACTTTGTTCAGAACGCGACCGGCGCGGTGCTCGATCCCATGAGCAGCTTCCTGATTTCGCGCGGCCTCAAAACGCTGGACCTGCGAATTCGCGAGCAATCAAGAACGGCTCTGCAGTTAGCGAAATGGCTCGAAGCTCATCCGATGGTCCGTTCGGTGCTGTACCCAGGCCTGCCTTCGCATGACCAACACGAATTGGCCAGCCAATTGTTTGGGCAGCACCAAAGCGATTCCGATGAAACTCACTTTGGCGCGATGATCACGCTGGAACTCGATGCGACCTTGGATCAGGTCCGCCAGGTCTGCCAGTCCACCGAACTGTTTCACCTCGCGGTCAGCCTCGGTGCGGTGGAATCTTTGATCGAGCAACCCGCGACAATGTCTCATGCTTCTTACGCCCCCGAGGCCCGAGCCGCGCATGGCATCAAGGATTCGTTGATCCGACTCTCCGTGGGCCTGGAATCCCCCCGCGATTTAAAAGCCGACCTGGAGCAGGCGTTCGCAGCGATCTCCTAGGCCTCCTTCTCTCGAGGTCGTGCAGTCTTATTTCACCCTTCCTTTGGGTGAGTCGGGCCGGGGAGCGTTACGCGCTGGTTCCGATGCTCGACCCTCCCCTCGCTTCGCTCGACCCTCTCAGGGGGAGGGTGATGATAAACGTTTGGCAACACAGCACTTAAAAACGCCACGAACTCCCCGCTGGAGCGGGCCGTGCATGAATACAGCACCGTCCCTGCTCGAACCATCACGAACCACCCAAATGGGCTGAAAATCAACGAAAAAACCTCCTAATGGAGGATTCAAGAAAAATTTGCTCCCGGTGCGGTTGCGACAATCGTCAGAACAAGCATAATTACTGCGACTGATTCGCAATATCAGCATCGACGACGCAGCAAGCGACGAGCTCTTCGCTCTCTAGCCAGCCACGCTCGATCCGTTCCCGTCCGGGGACGCTTCCCGTTCCGTGACTTCTCGGCTGGAGAAAACCATGCCCACTTCTGTGCGTCCCTGCGCCCCCGCTGTCGTTCTGCCATCCTTCGCCGCTTCCAAATCGCCGCTGGCGACCTCAAACCGAAGCGTCCTCCTTCGTCGCAACCGACGAGCCTTCACGCTGGTCGAACTGTTGGTGGTGATCGCCATCATCGGTGTGTTGGTGGGTTTGTTGTTGCCCGCCGTTCAATCAGCCCGTGCTTCCGCTCGCAGAATGAGCTGCAGCAACAATCTCAAACAGATCGGCCTTGCCCTTCACAACTACCACGGCACCTTCCAGAAATTCCCTGAAGGTTCACGGTTGAGCAACTTCTTGGGACCGTTGACTGCCGCACTCCCGTTTCTCGAAGAAGCCAACACGTACCAGCAATTTGATTTCAGTCGCTCGTATTCCGATCCCATCAATCAAGAGGTCGCGGCACAGACCATTGCAACCTACCTGTGCCCTTCGATGGTTCTACCGCGAGTTGTTCCTGACAAGGATCTGAACGAGACCGGTGGCCCATCCAGTTACCTCGCGTGTGAGGGCACCGCCTCCTACATGCAAAAAGCCGATGGCATGTTCGGTTTGAACTGGGCCGCCTACGGATACAACAACCCGGCCACCGGCTTTCGCGATTTGATTGACGGAAGCAGCCACACCATCGCCTATGGTGAAACGACCTATGACATGGCGGACTACTTGTGGACCAGCCCCGCGAGTGTGGCAGGCACCGTGAAGTGGGGAACGGCTCGTTGGGTGCTTGGTTACCCAAAGGTTTCGCTCGGAACCAGCCAAAAGGAACTCAACGTGCACAACGCTGCCAACAACGGTGGCTTCCAAAGCATGCACGAAGGCGGTGTCTACTTCCTGTATGGCGATGGCAGCGTGCGGTTCGCAACCGAGTCCCTGGACCGTGAACTGCTCAACGCCTTGGCAACGCGCAATGGGCACGAAGTGATCGAGGAAGCCCTATGATCACGAATGGAAGAAACCCTATCTGGTCGTTCAGTGCTGGTTTGATCGTAGTTCTGTCGGCGGGCTGTTCTCAGGCCCCGGAAACAGAACACGTCGCAATCTCGGGGCAAGTCACCCTTGGAGGAAAGCCTTTGCCCGACGCAATCATTCGGTTTGTGCCTCTCCAAGACGAACCGCATCTTCGCGACAGCGTTACCATGATTTCAGAAGGACGCTTTGCATTCGATT
>NZ_JBICHO010000542.1:0-5467 GCF_043100905.1 Rhodopirellula sp. JB055
CAGCAAAGGCAGCTTCACTCGGCTGATTGGAGCCATCGGTGCGTTGTGCGGCGAAGTGACGGGCGAATCCGTCCGCACGGCTTTCCAACGTCTGAACTCACCGCAGTTGCGAGCTTGGGTCAAAGAATCGCTGGGGACAACTTCCAACGCACGCCGCAATGCCGCGTACCACGAATACCGACAACGAACTAATGCACCCTCAGCAATGCCGGCTTAACACCGATTCGTCAGTCCAGGTCTCACCTGGCAACCAGTCGATGCTTCGAAACAAAGCGAGGCGTGATCCAAGCACCATCACAAGAGCAACCTTCCCCCGCGAAGAACCAACGCCAGGTGGAACCTGGCCTACGAGGTTTGCTGCAGGGGAATGCTTGCAATCGCTCAGATCTTCTCACCCGCGATCAATCGAGACCGTAGTGCTCGATCTCTGCCCCGGAGTCGTCGAAAGCACCTTCTGCATGGAAGTCAGGACGGTTGTCCAAATCGTGGCACTTCATGCAGGCTTCGCGAGCCTCGTCGATCGGCAACTTCATCGCTTCTCGCAGACGAGCTTTCTCTTCGTCGCTGACGCCGCTGTCGGCCTCTTCGGCTTTGGTATGAGCGGCACCAGGACCATGGCAATTTTCGCAACCGTTGCCGTGCAGGTGTGAACTGACATCCAAACCCAAGTACCCGGAGACGTAAGGGTAATAGCCTTGCGGGTTCCAGCCGGTCACGTGGCAAGAGATGCATTCGGGATCGAAGTGGCGCGAAACGTCGCCACGTTCGCCTGGATTGACCAAATGCTCGGTTGCCTCGAAGTGAGCCGAGCCTTCCCAGATGTCATACGCAGTCGTGTGGCATTTGCCGCATGCTTCCGCACCGACGAACTGGTCGCCGGAAGGATGCTGGATCGGTTTGAGACCCAAGTTGTCAAACCCTAAATCCCGCAGTTGAAACTGGTAGTCCTTCATCAACGCTCGCATTTCAGGAGCGTCTTCAAACTCGTGAGTCAGCGGCACGCGGGCGTAACGAATCGGACCATCGGGGTACAATCCAACCAATCCCGTGTACATGCCTTTGTCGCCGGTCAAAATCGCCTTCGTCTCGCTGCCTTCAATTGCTTCCGGCTGATAGGTTGGCTCGCCGTATCCACCCGCGATCACGACCAAGTCAAATCCAGGAACGGATCGAACCAACTCGTGTGCATTCTTTTCTTTGCCGTAGAACGTTAACACCGTGTAATCAGGGTTCTCTTCCTGAATGGCGGCCAACGCTTCTTTCGCCGAGTCCACCAAATCCAGCAATTGAATGTCATCACTGAGTTTGGTCTCAAGCGATTCGGGATCGAGGATCGTTGTGACAGCCAGGGTCATTCCGCCTTTGCGAACGACCCGATGCGACGGCATCAAAGAACGATCAAACGGGATCATGTTGGCCGAGACATAAATCGCTTCTTCCGGATCACCAGGCGAAGCTTCTTGGATCAAATCGTTCACGCTCAGACGAACGTCGTCAGGCCCCAGGCCAACCGAAACATAGTCCATCTTGCGAAGAGCTTCGAGCGAACGGTGGAACTTGATCTCCGATTGGCGACCGTAGCGACGGACAAGGTTGCCTGCGTCGATGGGAGCCAGCTCCCACCCCTTTTCGCGAAGCTGCTTCAAGAACGTCATTCGGCGGGCAACGCCGCCCTTTTGGTTTTCCAAACCTGTGCAGCCGCATGGTTCGATGTAACCGTGTTGCTGGCCAGTCACAAACAACGTCAGAGCAGGTTCTGGCCAAGCGTTGTAATCCTCGGGTTCTTGACCTCCACCGACCGATTCGGCATCGATCAACGTGTCGATGATGGGTGCATCGGGTCCGGTCAACTGAAACGCGGCATCTGGTTCGGCGGGCAAACTCAAGGGTTCCGCTTCCGCACCCTCCGCTTCGCTGAGCGGACGTTTGGCAACCATCTTCTCAGGTGCGATCAGATCCATCGGCGACTCCGACAGATCCGCAGCAGGAACGTCCGACTCCCGGATTTCGGCCGGCCCGGCAAGATTCACGACCGTCGATGGATGCGACTCGGGCAGCCCCAATGGGGTTGGAACGATCTCCGCTTCGATCTCTTTGCGAGCGACTGGCGTCGGCACGATTTCGACCTTGCCGAGATCCGAGGCCGACTTCTCTGATTGGGTGTCTTCTGAGGTGTCGATTTGGCTCAGATCAATTTCGCCATCGAATTTGCCAGTCGCAACCTTGGCGGGAACGGCAGGTTCCAAGGCGACAACTTCTTCTGGACTGACCTCCTCATCGGTCTCCACCGTCCAGGTCAACTCGTCCTCGGACCAATCATCGATTTCGGTCGTGGATTCGGTTTCCTCAACAGCGACATCCAACGAAGCCGAGGTTGCGAAGGACAACGGTTGCTGACGAGCAAAACGCCAATCATCCGAGGGCAATTGGACGTGTCCCTGGTAGTCCACCGCTGGATCCACAGCGACTGGTTCTACCGCCACCAATTCGGGCGGATTCAAAGAAGCGATCTCGTCCTTTTCCGAATGCTCCGCGATGGGAGCTGGCGAGTAGCACCCCGCCACCGACAAAGCAGAGACCCCCAAAATGGCGACCAAGCACGACCATCGTTTCCGTTTCACGAAAGAGGCCATCGGCTGTGCAACGGAGGTCGACAAACGGCGTAGAAAGGGGGGTGGCGATTTCATCTGGGCCTGATCAACAGCGTTGAATGAGTCTTTTCTCGACAGTTCACGTCCAACGCAGAAGGGTCCACGATCGTCTTGGATGGCTTGGTTCGATCGCAGCGACGACATCGTCATGATCCCCTTGGTTACGCGACCCGTTTATCTTAACGCGCCGGCAGCGAAAATTTCAGGCGTAATTTCATGGAAGGCACGTTGGGGTTATCGGACACAATCGTCACCAATCCGTAGTCTTCTCGGTTCATGCCCAAACGATCGATTTTTTCGTCACCAGGGGTCAAGGTGAACTCGAGGCTGTACAGGGACATGGAACCTTTCTGAATCGGTTTGTTCAGTTTGGCCTCCACCACCCCTTCGGGCGAAACCTCCCCAATGGACAAGGTCGTTTTGTCACGTTCGGGTCCTTTCAAAACAACAAACGCCTTCGCCGTCTGCGGCCCCTGCTCGGTGATCTTGCCGAAGTCGTAAATGTACCCCCCACCGGTAACACCGGTCAGCTTGTTACTTTCCAACATGCTCAGGACACCAACGATCCGGCCGGTGACCGCCGCCACAATGGACTCGTCGGGCTCAGTCTCACCATCGTCGGACACGGAGGTCGCTTCTTCCCCGACCTTGTTGAACGGCATCAACAAGTTCTGACTCACCGGCCCCTGTTCCAAACCGGGTGCAATGGTCGCTTTGACCAGGAACGCCTGGGTGGCTTCCGCGTGCTCTTCGTCCTCAATTTCGAGTGGCGTGACTTCGAACTCAGCCAATTCGTTCATGTCCTCGCTGCTGAATTTTGGCTGCCCCAACTGAATTTCGTTCCCCATGTAGCTGTAAACTTTCAGCTCCAATTCGATGGGCTCCCCTGACGCGACTTCTTTGAACGTCAGCGTTTCGGGAACCAGTTGCACCTGGCGAACGACTTTCCCGGTGATCTCAAAACGAATCGCGACCTGGGTGGGGTCATTGGTCCGAAGTTCAGCGGATTGACCGAACGTGGTCTCGTTGGTCTTCACCGTCCACGTCATTTTGACTTCGGTTTCTTCACCGGGAGCCAAGCTCTCGTTTTCCAAAGTTCCCACGGTGCATTTGCAGGTCGAAGCCCCGATTTTCAGCGTCAGAGGGGCGTCACCCACATTCTTGACCCTGAACGTGTGCTCCCCCTCTTCGTCGGGCTGCATGATTCCAAAGTCGTGCTCATTGCCATCGGGCAGTTCGACTTCGGGAACATCCTCGCTCCACTCCTTTTTCAACGCCGCCATCGCATTGGCTGCCGTCGTTTTTCCTTCGTAATCGATTGGTCCAAAGTGAGGCTCGTAATGGCCGTAGTTGGATTCATTGATGTTGTAGGCGATCGCAGCACCAATTCCGGCAACAATCAAGCAAGCGAGCAACGTTTTCATAGCAAAACGACGACGAGAAAAGAAAAAACGAGAATCACCGCTGGGTTACGCCAGACACCTCCACATGGTTCACCGCAAAGCGTTTCTGGACCTACATTCGCACAGCGTCCATTGCCGCCTGAGCCGACTGGCGGACGGGTTGCTGGATCGCGGATCGCCCAATCGGTCGCACGACCAAGATGAATTGCAAGGACAATTGGCGGGTGATCACCCCACCTGCTTCCGCCAATTCGACGGCTTTCTCAGCCAATTCCCTGACGGATTGTGCCGAATCCCCCGCTGCCTCGGCGATCAAAACTCGCTGAGCCGCAATGGCTTGGTGCGAGGGACTGAGCAATTGGCACCGATCATAGATCGTTTTGGCTCGAGCAAGAGCCTCGGCTTCTCCACCGACCTGATATCGGTGCAGCAGCAATTCACCAATCGCCTCCAAGCGTGAGGGATCGTTTCCGGCTCGCTCAATCGCGTCGTCCAGCGCTTCCTGGAATCGCGGGCTCATTTCAGTCGACGCGGGATTCGTCGCGAATCGTTGCAACCAAGCTTGTTCAATCACATGCAACCGGAACATCGCAGGGTCAAACGCGTGTGGGTCTGCCTCCATCGCTTGTCGACAAGACTTCTCTCCGCCGACCAAATTGCCTCGCCGAACCTGAACGTCAGCCTCTGCCATCCAGCGTTTCGATTCCGTCACGGGCCAATACGAGACCATCCCCATCGTCAACGCGGCCAACGTCACCAATGTCGCGCTCGCCACCGCCCCCAACCGCCCACGATTGACAACGCTTTCGCGTGCTTCCTGCCCCGGCGAAATGCCTGAAGGTCCCGAAACGGGAATCGATTCCCTCGACGAGGTCACAAACGCAGCCAACGTCCAGAGCACCACTGCGATTCCCGGCACCGTCCATCCGCCCGAAAAGCTGAGGTGCACGCATCCGGCCAACAAGGCAAACCCAGCCATCCGACGACCATCCCAGCACCGACCGGGCGCCGAACACTTGTCGGCCAAGCGAAACCACCACAGCCAACCAGCGGCACCCGCCAACGGAACCGCGATCAGATGAGCGTCGAAATCCGGCAGGTCACGGTTGCGAACCCCCAGGATCCAAACCGCCAACAAACCCACGGCCGCCCCAACCGGTACAGCCCACCTCACGACCCCGGAACGCGATCCCGATGCCATCAATGCCTCAGACGGTGTTTCATTGGTCGCGATGTTGAGCGCCGGCCTCGTGCTGCGGCTCAGCAAAGACAACTTCCTGCAACTGATCAACAATCCGCTGGTCGACCGGGTCGATAGCGACGGTGCGCTGGCCAGGGTCGCCAAGGGCGCGGTCTGGCTCGACCTGCGCAGCAGCGACCAGTTCGATGAGTCGCACCTGGAGGGTGCGATCA
>NZ_JBICHO010000543.1:0-20157 GCF_043100905.1 Rhodopirellula sp. JB055
GGAAACCCCCAAAATGAAACAGCGACTCCAAGAGCAACTAAGCACGTGAGCGGGAGTCATTGGGCTTGATCACGTAGCGGCGTCTCTCCGAGACGCTGTCATTTGCGAGTCTCAGAGAGACTCGCCTACGTGAGGTTCTACCCGATCATTCCTGCCGACCTGCTTAGAAATGGAAAGTACCTCCAGAACCTCTGCCTGAGGACTTGTTTGTGGATCATCACCATCGATTCCATTGTCAATGCAGTGAAGTGTCACGCGATTCTCTTTTGGATGCCGATTCCGGGGAGGTTGTTGAGGGTCAACTTGCCATCGATCACCTTCACTCCTTCGTAGAGATCGTTGCTGATTAGCAGGTTGCCGTCGAGATCGGCCCAATCGACGAGTGGTGATAGCTGGGCGGCGGCGGAGACGGCGCACGAGGTTTCGGTCATGCATCCCAACATCACCTTCATGTCCAATGCCCGAGCCACGGTGATCATCTTTTGTGCCTCCCGCAACCCGGTGCTCTTCATTAGTTTGATGTTGATCCCGGAGTACACGCCTTGGAAGTCGGCCACGTCACCCAGGCGTTGAAACGCTTCGTCGGCGATGATTGGGAGAGGGCTTTTGGATGTCAACCAAGCCAAATCTTCGACCGCTGTTTTGGGAAGTGGTTGCTCCACAAATTCGACACCCTGCTCGGCCAACCAGTGCGTCATGTCCAGTGCTTGCTGCTTGTCACTCCAGCCTTGGTTCACGTCAACATAGATCGGCACGTCGGTCACCGACCGAACCGTGTCGATCATTTCGCGATCGTTGCCTCCGCCCAGTTTGACTTTCAAGACTTTGAAACGAGCCGCCTCTTTCGTCTTCATCTTCACCACCTCGGGTGTGTCGATGCCGATCGTGAAGGAGGTGACAGGTGTGTTCGCGGGATTGATGCCCCAAAGTCGGTGAAGTGGTTGGTCGACCAGTTTCCCGATCAGATCGTGCAACGCGATGTCGACGCAGGCTTTCGCAGCGCGGTTGCCTTCGTCGATCGAGTCGACGTAGGCGAGGATCTCGTCAAGCAGAAACGGATTGTTGAACTGCTCCAGTTTGACTCTGCCGAGGAACTGCATCACCGATTCTTGCGATTCGCCCAAGTAGGGTGGCATCGAGGCTTCGCCATATCCGGTCAGTCCTTCGTAATGAATCTCCGTCAGAACGACTGGGGTGGTTTTTCGGGAGTTTCCAGCGACGGTGAAGGTGTGTTTGAGCTGCAGTTCGTAGGGCCGGAAGCTCAGCTTCATTTTCCCGTTACGAATCAAGTCGGTCGTTGATTGAGGTGCCGTGGAGCCATCTTGTGCAGTGCCCATCATTGTCGGCAGTGCGGTTGCCAAGGCACCGGCTCCCAAGCCTTTGAGAAGGACTCTTCTTCCTCGGTTCATTCCGTGCTCCTGATGATTTCTTTGTAAAAGTCGTTCTCGGGGATGGGCAGGAAGCCATTGGGATCTTCGCCGATGATTCGAACCGCTCTGACGAAGATGGCAGGGTAGCTGTCGATGAAGTTGGGTTGGCTGCTGTCCATGCTGTTGATGCTCACCCGTTCGTGGTAGCCCGCTGAATGGATGAACTCATTGTTCCCGATGTACATCGCGACATGAGTGACACGCTCTTTCGATTGGGAGGTTGCCTTTTTTCCAAAGAACAAAAGGTCGCCCGGTTCCAAAGCGTCCGAAACAAATTCCGTGGTCACTTCCCGGCCGATTCGGGCCTGCATGTTGGAATCTCTGGGAAGTTGGATTCCGTTCATGAAGTACACGTTGCAGATCAGCCCGCTGCAATCGATGTTCTTGGACGACATGCCTCCCCACAGGTATGGGATGCCATGAAATCTTCGGGCTGTTTCAACAAGGTTGTTTTGCAGAGCCTGTTGGAAGAAAACAGCGTCGGCCGGGCTGAGTTGGCGGCTATCGACCCAGCCGATTCGTCCATCAGGGTATCGAATCTGAGTGAAGCCGGACCGCTCGGAGACTTTGCAGGCCATATTCCCAATCACCAGATCCGTCATCGGCATCGATGTCGCGTCGGGAGCACTGTAAGCCAGCCCAGATTGGGCGGTGAAGATGACTTTTTCTGCGTCGCGATACGATCGGAGTTGCTCCTGGTCGACGCGATGGACTTCGGCGGAGTTGACCCAACCGATGTATCCGTCAGGAACTTGGATCAGACACTTCCCACGCTCGGTTTTGAGAATTCGGATAGGAGTCCCGAGAAGTGCTTGCGTGATCAGTTCGGTTTTGCTGCTGGGTTCGCGGCGAAGGTGGATCACGGAGTTGTTGACCAACGCATTGACCAGCGTTCCAGTTCCGTTTGCGGGAAGGAGGACCAATTGGTTGTTCACTTCTGGGGATTGACGCTCGAGAGCTTGTGTCACAGCGGCGAATGTTTCTTCACTGGACACACTTCCATGCACACGCCAGCCAGCATCCTCTTTTTCGACATGAACATCCCACCATTGAATTCGCTGGTCAGGTGCATGGGTCTGGCGAAGGGACTCCACCAGTTCATTCAATTCGAACTCATTCAGGCTGGAATGCGCGGGTGTCGGCGGGGCGGCGAACGCAAAGGCAAACAAGAGCGGTAGAGTCAGGATCATCCAGGTGTTTCCGCGAGCTGAGTGGCACGACTATTCACGTCTTGTCGAATTGCAAATCCGATGTGTGGAATGGAAAGGCAGAGGCGACGGTCCGATTATACGCGAAAGGAATTGGCATCGATGAACATCAAGGGGGGACATTGTTTGCTCATCGCGGCTCAATGGCTTGGCTGCGGCCCAGTGTCGCGTGGAGCGTTTTTTGGATGGGTGGAATGCGAACGAGATGAACCGCAGAGATAGATTGGAATGAGCCAACCCAAGGCGCTGTTTCTCTTCGCTGTTCCTCTTTTCTCTCGCTGGCGACACCATGACCAAGATCTCCAAGCGTTCTCTCGATTTTCATACTGGCGATGAAGTCATCGCTGAGATCAAGCGATTGCAGGAGGAGGGCTACGTTCAAACCAAGAACTGGAACTTGACGCAAATCTGCGAGCACCTCGACGTCATCATGACCGGTGGCATGGAAGGTTTCGGGTTCCGAATGCCGCGAATTCTTCGGGCGACGGTGCTGAAGTGGATCATCGGTCGAATATTGCGGCAGCGCAAGATGTCGAGCGCACCAACCTTGGATCGATTGAAACCGAAGTCGCCGGATGGGCCCGATGATCCCAGTGTCATTGATCATTGCATCGAGACGGTTCATCGGGCGAAAGCCTTTGACGGGTCAATGGAAGACTACCCGTTTGTTGACAACATGACGCCGGATATGTGGCGTCAGTTCATGTGGCTGCACGCGGCTCATCACCTTGGGTTTTTGAAACCCAAGTGAATTTTAGTGTCCAGGTGAAAGTGCGTGGACCGCTTGAGGAGCTTCGCCAAGACGCGAGACGTGGCTTGGCAACGCGAGAGGAATGAGTGTTGGGATGGAATTGTGGCGTAGGCTTCGGCCTGTGCTTCGCACAATCACAGGCTGGAAGCCGATGCCAGTATTGATGGCTCAGTGGCTTAGCGTTTGGACGCTGGAACCCGAACTTGCCAGTTGGGGTGATCCACGTGGGCTTCTTCCATCAGCGTTTCAAGTTGTTTGACGATCTCGGGATGATCGCTTGCCAAGTTGGTTGTTTCGCCGATGTCCGCTTTCAAATCGTACAACTGAGTCGGGCCAGTCATCCAAGGTTCGCGGATGGCTTTCCAGTTCCCACGTCGAACGGCTTGCCGGCCACCTTGCTCGTAGAACTCCCAGTACAGGTACTCATGCGGTTGTTGGGCTTCTGGTTGCCCAACGATCGTGGGTGCGAAGCTGATGGAGTCTGCGTCTTCGGGGAAATCCGTCCCGGCGAGTTCCGCCGCGGTTGCCATCAAGTCACCGAAGTAGCCGATGTGATCGGAGACCGCGCCGGGTGGAGTCGTTCCAGGCCAACGAACGATCACTGGAACGCGAATTACAACATCGGTCAGGGCACGGTTCATCCCGCGGAGAGGTCCACTTGGATCGAAGCGTTTGGGATTGTGGCCGCCTTCATTGTGCGGGCCATTGTCGCTGGAGAACATGACGACGGTCTGTTCGTCGATCTGCAGTTCTTTGAGCAGATCGAGAATGCGACCGACGTCCGAGTCCATGCGTGTGATCATGGCGGCTTGGCCTTTGTCTTGGTCGCTCCAATCTTTGTCGGCGTAGATGCCGTAATCGGGCACTTCTTGTCCATTACCGGACATGCCGGTTGCCTCATTGTTGGCATGAGGAATCGTTAACGAGAGATACAAAAAGAATGGCTTGGTTGCGGAGTCCGCCGCTTTTTCGCGAATGAAACCCATCGCTTCGTTTGCGATCAGGTCATGAGAGTAATCCATTCGCTTGGTCGCCCGGCCGCCGGTGAAGCCACCGTAGGATCGGTCGCGTCGTTGGACTTCGTTTCGCAACGCGACTTTGGTTTCATTTCGCCACAGGAACTCGGGATAGTAGTTGTGGGCGTGCACTTGGTTGAGGTAGCCGTAGAAGTGATCGAAACCTTGTTTCCGGGGAAGACCTTCCCGTCCACCCACGGCGTCGTCGCCCAGTCCCCACTTACCGCACAGAGCGGTTGCGTATCCAGCGGATTGGAGCACCTCGGCCACGGTCACGTCTTCGTCGCGGAGCGATTGTTTGGACATGTCCGGACCGCCCGCGTTGCCGCGAACAGGCGTGTGTCCCATGTGCATTCCGGTCATCAGCACGCTGCGCGACGGAGCGCACACGGTGCTGCCCGCGTAGAAGTCTGTGAACCGCATGCCTTCGGCGGCCATTTGATCCAGGCGAGGTGTTTGAATCAGTTCTTGGCCGTAGCAACCAAGGTCTCCGTAGCCGAGATCATCGGCCAGGATGAACACGATGTTGGGGCGTTTCGCATCTGCGGCAGAGCTGGATGGTGAGGTCGTGAATCCAATTAGGAAGAGCGTCGTCAGGAGTACGCAGCAAGATGGAAAGACGGAAGTCAATCGCATGAAGGTTTCTCGGTCGAGGTGGGGGGTGGGAGCGGCGATCGTGGAGATCGACCGCTCACATGCTAGTCGCCCGCGCGAAAGCGGGGAGAGCCAAGTGCGTCAGCGATTGGAGGAGTGCGTCACCGCTTATTGGGTGTCCGCACTGTCACGCTTCATCGGTTTCGCGGGGCAGGGTCAGGGTAATCGGCCAAAATCTTCGAAAGTCGCTCGACAACGTCCGGTTGGTTCTCGGCTAGGTTTTGGGTTTCCAGCGGATCGGTTTGGTAGTCGTAGAGTTCGTAGAGGGGGGCGTCGTTGCCATCGATCGATTTCCACTGCACCAGGCGATAACGTTCGGTTCGGATGGCGCGGCCCAGCTTGCGTTTGGGGTAAGCGTGATAGGCGTGGTCACGAACGCGTGCCGATGGGTCTTGGAGGACGGGGACCAAGCTGACTCCATCGGTCGGTTGCGGGCCGCTGGGAGAAGGCAGCCCGGCCAACTCCGCCAGGGTTGGAAACAGATCGACGCTCTCGGCCAATTGCTTGGTGGAACTGCCCGGCTGAGTGATGCCTGGCGCGGAGATCAAGATCGGGATCCGGTTGGCTTGTTCATAGTTGGTGTGTTTGGTCCAAATGCCGAGGTCACCGAGATGGAAACCATGGTCGCCCCATAACACGACGATCGTGTTCTCAGAAAGTTCCAGGCGATCCAGTTCATCGATCACTTTGCCAATCTGAGCGTCAACGTAGCTGACGCTGGCGTAGTAGCCGTGAATCAAATTGCGTTTGAGGTCGTCACTGAATTCAGCGTTGGGTTGGGTAGGGACGGGTTTGTAGTTTGAGATTTCGCCGCCACGTTTGCCGGCGACTTTGGGTGCGTCCACTGGCAAGGTTTCGTGCTCGGGCATCGGAAGCGAATCCGGGTCGTAGAGATCCCAGTACTTCTGAGGTGCACTGAAAGGCAGGTGAGGACGTGCGAAGCCAGCAGCGATGAAAAACGGTGTGCCTTCGGTTTGGCGTCGTTGCTTTGCCGCCTGAAGTCGTTTCCGAGTTTCTGCTGCGACGCGACCGTCAGCGTAGTCATCGTCTTGGGCATCCGGGGATTCATACGCGGCACCTCGAGGAAGTGACTTGATCTGGCCGAGCATCTGATTGGTGAAGAAAGCCTCTTCGCGAGTCAGTTGCCCACCATCGGTGCTGTCGGGCTCGAGATACTCAATGACCTTTTCTTTGAAGTGTGGAACGGAGAACGATTCAGGGTCGCCATGATTGCCATGGCCGATGTGAAAGATCTTGCCCAGGGACTCTGTTCGGTAGCCACCGTGTGCGGCAAAGTGCTGAGGCATCGTGACCGCATCGGGAATGATTTGACGAAGTTGACTGCCCAGTCCGTACAGCCCGGTCGAGGTGGAGTGGGAACCCAGCATCAACGTGAAACGCGAGGGGGCACAGACGGCTTGATTGCAGTACGCCATGTCGAACCGCATGCCGCGATTGGCCAAGGCGTCGATGTTGGGGGTCTTCGCATGGGAATCGCCGTAGCAACCCAAGGCAGGTTTGAGATCGTCCACCAAAATCAGCAGCACGTTGGGGCGTTCGTCGGCCTGGGTAGCGTCCATGGGAGAGAGGACGAAACAGCCGAGGAACGCCAAGCATGTGGCAATCGTCTGGAGTCGTGAGAGCATGGGAATGAGTGGAATCTGCATGGGGATGGGCCGTCGATCCGGTTCATTTCGCGAATCGAAGGATGATGGTGGTGGATACGCCGCGTGGATTATGATTTCGATTGGTTGTCAGCCAGGCGGTGTCATCGGGGTGCCGTGGGGCTCGCGGTCGGTTTCGAGGAGAATTGGGAGGGGAGCGATGGACGCCGCTCGGCTATTTTGCGCCAGTGACACGCGAAAAGCAAGTTTTCTCACTCGTCGCGGGTGCAGCGCCATTTCGCGTCATCCTTCAGATGCTGCGAGCCAGTCTTCGGTATTTCAGTGGATACGCCCCAGGAAACCAGTTGTTGACGGTCGGTTGCTTAGAAATGTTGTCGGCGTGGGAAGGGCAGTCTGCCAATCTCTTCGAATTTGATCACCAGGTGGGTGGTTTGTTTTTGGGTTCAACTACCATTGGCAGCGATCAGGCATTGGTAGCGATTGGGCGAAGGACGTTGAAATGGATTTCTGTCATTTGTCCGGATTCATGGAGCAAAACCAATGCTTTGATTTTCCTCGAGGCAACGTTCATCTTTGGCTTTTGTTTGGTCGATGGAACGATTGTCATGACTGTCACCGCCACCGTTATCAAACATCTCATGTTGTTCCGGTCGAACCGAAGGAAGAAACATCCTTCCCGCAAACGACGTCTCCTTCGCGGCGAACGCCTCGAGCTACGGCAGTTGATGGCAGGAGATTTGGGCGGGTACCGACACAATGTCTATGACGCCGAAGACGTCAACGATGATGGCCGTGTCTCGGCCATGGATGCGTTGTTGATCATCAACGCGATGACGAGCGAGGTCTCGCATGATGAAGGCATGTTCACTGATGTCAATGGTGATGGTCGGCGAAGTGCCTTGGATGCGCTGCGGGTGATCAACCGCATCGAACGCGGTGACGTCTTCCCGGTTGAGCCCGATGTGGAGGACGATCATTCCATCTTGATTCCCGAGTTGCCAGCGGAGATTCGGTCAGTCGACGGCACTGGCAACAACCTCCAAAACGATCATTGGGGAAGTGTGGGCCAGACCTTGATTCGCTCGGCACCAGCGGATTACGGCGATGGAATTCGAACGCCTGCCGGTGGCGATCGCCCGAGTGCGCGCGAGGTCAGCAACGTGTTGTCCGCGATGAACACAAGCGAGTCTCTCAACGATCGTGGGCTCTCTGCGTTTGTCTATGTGTGGGGGCAATTCATCGATCATGATTTGGGTCTGAGTGAAAGTGAGGAGCACGGGGAGGCGTTTGATATTCCGGTGCCGACGGATGACCCTTGGTTCGATCCCATGGGAACCGGTGAAGCGGTGATTCCTCTGATTCGAACGCCAGTGGTGGATGGGACCGGAACTTCGGTGGACAACCCGGCTGAGCAGTTCAACCAGATCACGTCTTACATCGATGGTTCGATGGTCTACGGCAGTGATGCGGTCACTGCGGCGGCACTGCGGACGTTCGAGGGCGGTCGACTGGCGATGTCGGACGATGGATTGCTTCCGATGGACGAGAGCGGCATGGTGATCGCGGGCGATGTTCGCGCGAGCGAGAACGTTGGCTTGACTGCGATTCAGACGTTGTTTGTCCGAGAGCACAATCGTTTGGCCGACAAAATTTCCGTCTCCGACCCACAAGCGACGGAGGAAGAGATCTACCAACGAGCGAGGTTGGTCGTGATCGGCTTGATTCAGTCGATCACCTACAACGAGTTCCTGCCGGCACTCTTGGGCGATCACGCGGTGGATGTGTACGAAGGCTACGACGCGTCCGTGAATCCTGGGATCGCGAACGAGTTCTCAACCGCCGCGTTCCGGCTCGGCCACAGCACGTTGCGGGACCAAGTTGGGTTCATGTCCAACGACGGACGGGAGAGCCAAGACGAGATGGAGCTGAAAGACGCTTTCTTTCACGCTTCGATGTTAGAAGAGACTGGCATTGATTCCCTGTTGAAGTTCGACGCGTCCGTGCAGGCGCAGGAAGTCGATTTGAAGGTGGTTGATTCGTTGCGGAACTTTTTGTTCGGGCCTCCGGGAGCGGGCGGATTGGATCTGGTCGCGATGAACATTCAACGTGGCCGCGATCATGGCCTGAGTGATTACAACACAACTCGGCAAGCGTACGGTTTGGACCGAGTGGAAACGTTTGACCAAATCACCAGCGATGTGGAGTTGCAGCAGAAGCTGGCGTCGCTGTACGGCACCGTCGACAACATCGATTTGTGGGTTGGATTGATGGCCGAAGATCATCAACACGATGCATCCGTCGGTGAGCTGACTGGTTTGATCATTGCCGATCAATTCCGACGGACTCGTGATGGGGATCGGTTCTTCTATGAAAATGTGTTGACGGATTCGGAGGTGGAATCGATTGAGCGTTCCACTTTGGCTGACCTGATCGAACGCAACACGAGCGTGGAGGGCTTGCAAGAAAACGTCTTCTTCATGCAAGTCGAACTTCGCGGAAGAGTCATCTTGGCGAGCTCGATTCCGCCGACCACCATGCCGAACGATTTGCGTGAAGACGAGATTCGAGGCGTTCCGGGAGTGGCGATCGAGTTGATGGACGCGAGCGGAAAGCTGGTTGATTCCACCGTGTCCGATCGATACGGGAACTATCGCTTTCGAGCGTTGAATGAGACGGGAGACTACCAGGTGCGTTTGTCGGAATCGGGCGAAGCGATTGACGTTCTCGTCGCTCACGGTTCTGAAAGAATTCGCGATTTGGATTTCATCGTCCTCGCCTGAGCGTTCGGCACTAGAGAAGCCGCGGTGCGGCGAACGCACGAACCAACGGCGTCGCTCCGCGACTTTGGGTTGGGGGCAGCGTTATCACCTGGGTCGAAATACAGGGCTGTCCCATGCTGTCGTTCTGCGACTCTTATCAAGCTGATTTGGGCGTGTCGAATTGGTGCGTTTGGCGTTGAAAAACGGGGGGGGTTGTAAAAATGGCTTGGGGATGTGACGTGGCGGCTTGAGAGGTGCCCTTTCTTGGTGGCCCATCAGATGAATGTGTGGTCGGACTCCGGTTCGTGATGGGTTGGGCTGGCGATTGGAATGATCGCAGGTGCCTCCTCTCTCCCTTTTCTATTTGCAGTGCTTGTCCGATATGATTCAGCGGAAGAAACGAACACGTCGTCTCGCGATCCAGTCACTTGAAACACGCCGAGTGCTTGCCGCCAGTTTGGGGTGGGATGGGCCGGGGCTAGGGAGTGCCGCTCTGACCTACACGATCACGGGATCGCCGGATTCCCTGACTCAGGAAGAGACCAACGCAGCGATCGAAACGGCGTTGGATGCTTGGGCCAGCGTGGCTGACATCGAGTTCACGCAAGTCGATCAGGTTGGGCTGAACGATTCCATCGACATCACGTTTGACAACTTGGACGGGCAAGGCGGCACGCTTGCACAGGCCTATTTTCCCGATGACGTGAATCCAGACCGCGTGGCGGGCGACATTCAGTTTGATCTTGCCGAAGTGTGGGAAGTCGGCAACGAACTCGGGAATGCCGCGTTCGATTTAGTTTGGGTGGCGGTGCACGAAATCGGTCATTCGTTGGGCTTGGAACACACCGACGAAGACGGCAGCGTTTTGGAACCGTACGTATCAACCAGTCAGTTTTTCACGGAACTGGATGATCATGACGCAATCGCGATCACTCAACTGTATGCAGCGGCGGACGTGTCAGTTGACGAACCCGTTGAAGAAACCGAATCGACAGACGACACCGATGTGATGACCGACACGGACTCAACGGAGTCGGACACAACCGACACCGAAGACGATCTGGAGACAGAAGATCCAACGTTGGAGGATCCTGGCAGCGGTGACACCGACGAACCAGACACCAGCCATTTTAGATACCGCCGTTTCACTTGGAATCGTTGGTTTCAATTTCGTTTCCAACAGCGATTCAGTGGACGCTTGGAGTCAGAACTGATCTCGTACAACTACGTCAATCCGACGGATGTCAACGAAGACAACCGCACCACGGCTTTGGATGCGTTGATGGTGATCAACCAGCTCAATGAGGCATCAGAGGGTGATTCCGAAGACGTTGTGGATGGCCTGTGCGATGTCAACGGAGATGGGACGGTGACTTCGCTGGATGCGTTGATGGTCATCAACGCGATGAACGAGGCCGAAACCGCCGAGGAGGAGACGTTGGTTTCTGAGACGGACGCCGACGACGCTGAGCCGGCAGCCGAAAAGGAAGATGTGACCACGGAAGGGGACACATCCGACGACACGGATGTTTTGTTGGATGATGAGGACGACCCAACCATTGACGAAGGTGGATTGGTTGATGAACCGACATCATCTGACGAGGAAACCACTGAGGAGGAAGAAGACTGCGATCACGGTCCGCGTGAATTCCATCTTCCGAATCACGGTCTGTTTCGCGCTGGCGTGTTCGAGGGTGATGTGGATTCGTTGATCGAGGGTTTGGACACCGACGGTGATTCTGCTTTGTCGGAAGCAGAGTTGTCCGAGCGGTTGTGGGAAAAGTGGACTGAGTTGCAAGTCGATGCGGATGCCGACGGATTGCTCACGACTGAAGAACTCGCGGCCTCTTTTCTTGCCGTGCGAGAAGAGCGGTTCCTGTCCAAGGACGCCAATGAGGACGGTTTGATCACGGAAACCGAGGTTCGCGACCGGCTGTGGGCCAAATTGTCCGCTGCCGATTCAGACGCGGACGGCGGGGTATCGTTTGCGGAATGGGAGGCTTTCCAGTCAGAAACGGAGACGACCGAGACGGAATTGGATTTGTCGACATCATCGCGATTGAGCCGCGTCGATGCGGCATTCAGTACGGTGGGGCGGTCCGCCCCTCGGGCGCGTTTTTTCGGCGGGCGTCGCTGATGAAATTGCCTCGGAAGAAAATTTGAAAACAGAGTGGCGGTTTTCTGTTTGACCCGCAACTAGTCCTTTGCGAATGATAATGCGGGTCAAACAACTCTTCAGAAGGCAATGCGATGGTCGCCACAGACTCCTCTTGGACGACACGCGAAAACGGATCCAGTGACCGAGAGGGCTGGGGCAATGACACCGGATTCATCGAGCTGTTGGACCAGGCTCGCGCGGGCGACCGAGAGGCACTCGGGCAATTGCTTCAGTGGTACACGAATTACCTGACGATTCTGGCCAGTACCCAGTTGGATCGTCGGCTTCGCAAGCGAGTCAATCCGTCGGACATCGTTCAAGAGGCGATGTTGGAAGCTCACCAGGACTTTGGCGATTTTCGTGGGACCAGCCAAGGCGAGTTGCTGT
Source organism: Rhodopirellula sp. JB055 (assembly GCF_043100905.1). Taxonomy (NCBI): domain Bacteria; kingdom Pseudomonadati; phylum Planctomycetota; class Planctomycetia; order Pirellulales; family Pirellulaceae; genus Rhodopirellula; species Rhodopirellula sp. JB055. The sequence goes on from NZ_JBICHO010000543.1 coordinate 11,989, forward strand.
GTTGGTTGCGAACGATTTTGATTCACACGTTGCATCGCAGTTTCAAACGACACGTCCAGGTTCAAAAGCGAGACATTCGGCGTGAGGTTTCTTTGGAAGCCGTCAACAACCGATTGGAAGAATCGGCTTGCAACTGGGCCGGCCTGTTGGCTGGCAAGGAACCCTCGCCGAGTGCTCCTATGCGTGCGCGGGAAGGCGTGGTGGAATTGACCGACCAACTCAGCAAGCTCAAGCCGCATTACCGCGAGGTGATTGTGCTGCGTGTCTTGCAAGGATTATCGTTCGATGAAATCGCGGAGCGGATGGGACGCAAGTGCGGTGCGGTTCGGATGCTTTGGCTGCGCGCATTGGAAAGTTTCAAGGCGTCTGAGGGGCAACACTGATGGTCGCCTTCGAGCATTCGACGGCGGAGTTGGATTCGGCTGACCCGTCGTTGCTGCGCGGGCTGGATGAAGAGCAGCAATCGCGGTTGACCAAGTTGCTGGACGAATATCTGGTGGCTCTCGAGAACGGCGAGAGTTTGGATGCTGATGAAATTGTCCGGCAAAATCCCGACTTGGGATCGGTCTTTCACGCGTACCTTGAAAAGCTGCGGGCTCTCTATGGTGTGGCAGCGGGCATGCAGCCAACCCTGGATGCGCCGTCCGTGCCTCTTCCTGCGAACAAGCAACTTGGCGACTTCCTTTTGCACCACGAGATTGGTCGCGGTGGGATGGGCGTTGTCTACGAAGCCAGCCAGCAGTCGCTTGATCGACGCGTCGCGATCAAGTTGCTGCCGCTGGCTTCCATGTTGGACTCGCAACAGATCGCAAGGTTCAAGAACGAAGCTCATGCGGCTGGTTTGTTGCAGCATCCGCACATTGTTCCGATCCATAGCGTCGGCAGTCATCAAGGCGTCCACTACTATGCGATGCAGTTCATCGACGGCATTGCTTTGGACGCGTGGGTGCAAGAACGCCGCGAAGAAAAGCGGGCGGAGGAACTTGGCGATGGATCAGGAGCCTCTTCTGGCGAATCTCGAACCGAATCGGCGGAGAGAAAACGCGACGCTTGGAAGCAAGTCGTTCAGTGGGGAATCGACATCGCCGATGCGTTGCATGTCGCGCACGAGAACGGTGTGGTGCATCGCGACGTGAAGCCATCCAATTTGATGTTGGATCGGGTTGGCAAAATTTGGGTCACTGATTTTGGATTGGCTCGTTGTCAGACGGAGATGTCGCTGACTCGTTCAGGTGACGTGATCGGGACGATGCGGTACATGAGCCCCGAACAGGCACGCGGCCAGTCGGCTTTGATTGATGGACGTGCTGATGAGTATTCCTTGGCCGTGACACTGTATGAGTGTCTGACGTTGCGTTACGCCCATTCAGGAGACGACGCGGCGACGATTTTGAAGAAGATTGACAATGAGGAAATCGTGCCGTTGCGTTTGTTGCGGCCCGATTTGCCTCGCGATCTGGGGACGGTGATCGCGAAAGCGATGTCGAAGAACCGGGAGGATCGCTACGAGACTGCGAAGGATTTTGCCGACGATCTGTCGCGAGTTCTGCGCGATGAAGCCACCATTGCCCGACCACCATCGATCGCCGATCGCTTGACCCGTATGGCCTCGAAGCATCGTCGCGTCGCCTTGTCGGCCGCTCTCATTGTGACATTGGGGTTGGTTGTGTCGACGTTTTACAACGCCAGGTTGACGGCTGCGAAGATGGTGTCGGACCAGAACTTGTTGCGAGCCACGCAGAGCGAAACGCGGGCCACCCGTAGCGAGTTGTTGGCTCGCGGAGGGATCGATCGCTTGGGAGCTCAAATCGCTGAGTTGCTGGTCGATGTTCCCGCAGCCGACTCGGTGCGCAGGCTGTTGCTGTTGGAAATGTTGGACTACTACGAACGGTTCGCGGCGGAAGTGAAAGACGATCCGACGCTTCGCGAAGACTTGGCGATGACACTCGCGAAAGCCGGGGCGTTGCAGTCGGAACTTGGCGACAGTGAGCAGGCGATCACAGAGCTCAAGCGAAGTGAATCGATCTACGCGGAGTTGGCGGAGGACGCTGGGGTCAATGATCCCGTGCGGTTGCACTGGTCGACTTGTCAGAACAACTTGGCGCAGGCCTTGGTTCGGGCAGGAAAACTCGAAGACGCTGCTCGCTATTTCGTGCGAGCAATGACGACCCAGCAGGCGCTGACAGATCGAGGGGATTCGTTTCCATTGCACCGAGAGGCGGAGGTGTCGCTCGCGACCACTTTGAACAACATGGGTTTGCTGTTGATGCGAACGGATGCGACGTCCGAGGCCGAAGAGCATTTTGTCAGAGCGATCGAGCGGCTTCAGCCGCTGTTGAATGAGACGGTTTCGGATGCTGAGCGTTTGCCGGGATCGAAGGCTGATCCCGTACCACAGAAGCTTGCGGCGGTGCGGACCAACTTGGCTGGCTTGTTGACTGAATCGGATCCTGAAAGAGCCATTCAGCATGCGGGCCGGGCACTCGAATCACAATTCAAGTTTTTGCAGGATGATCCCGGGGATGCGAAGGTAGCCGCGCAGACCATCGTGACACTGAACACGCTGGGGGCCGCTCAGTCAGCAACGGGACGCCACACCCAGGCGATCAAGACGTTTGAACAAGCGATTGAGATTGGCAATCAAGTGGTGGTTCGTTGGCCGAATCATCCCAATTATCGCCGGGACCTCGCTTTGAGTTTTAATCATCTGGGTTTGACTCAGTCGAAGCGGGGGGCTCTGCAAGAGGCTCGCAAGGCGTTTGAGAAGGCATTGGAAACCGGCCAGTCGCTGACGGTCCAATTCCCTGACGACGCTGAGACTCAGAGCATGCTCGGTGGGGTATGGAACAATTATGGTTTCTTGCAGCAGCAACTGGGGGATACCGACTCCGCTGCTCAAGCGTATTCTCAAGCAATCAAGCTGCAATCCGTCGCCGTTTCGGTTGCTCCCGAAGTTGCGCGTTACAATGACTACCTGCGAAAGCATCAAGCCAATCATCGAAAAGTGATGGCGTCCCATGGAAATTCTCAGCGTCCAGAAGAGCTACAAGGATTGACCCATGAAGCCAACTGAAGACTCACGAATCTTACTGCTCGAACGACTGGAATCGCGTTCGATGTTGGCGGGTGGGATTCTTGCTCATTCAGATGCAGGGGTTGGTTCGCAGGAACTCGATCGCTCGCAAATCGATCGAGCCATTCCGGCAATGCAACGAACGTCTGCGTCCATCCAGGTTGACGGTTCACGGAACGGTTCGGGGACACAGACTCTTGCTGGGCGTGGGCAAGGTTCGGGTTCGGTTCGACCGATCGAAGGTTTTTCGTCCGTCTCTCGGTCCGGGGCATCGCCGGGGCAACGTGAAGGTTTGGGCCAGCGTGATGCTCGCCAAGGCAATTCAGGACTGCGAAGTCTTGGGAGTGAATCACGAAACAACCAATCTCGGAATGACTCGAACCGAAACGGTTCGTCGCAGTCGAGTTCTCTGTCCTCCGCGGATCGTACGCTGACCGGTGATCGTGTTCAGCCGATCGGGTCGAGCACCGTTGTGTTGGTGGTTCAGTTTGTGACCACTTCGCCACGAACTGATAACAGCGTGAGTGTTGACAGTGTGCTGAGTGGAGCAAGCGGGCGGTCATCGGTCGGTCAAGGGACTGTGTTGGCTCGCGCGAACTCCAGTGCAGCACCTTCCGAGCAAAGCGTTTCCGGTGGAAGCGATGGGTTGAAAGCGGCTGCCTCGGATGCTGTCGCGGCGGAAGGTGGGCCAGTGCAACAAAATCAATCGACGGTCGATGGCTCCGTCGATGCGTCTGCGGTCGCTGCCGCAACGACGACGTACGAACGGACAAACTCGAACACAGAAGGTTCGCGAATTGATCTTGCCGACGCTTCTACCACAAGTGCTGCAAGCGATGTGGATGGTGGCACGATCGATTGGTTGCCGCGAGTGTCCAGCGATGATGTGTCGTTGGATTCGTCTCAAGCAGATGATTCTTGGGAATTGGACGAAGAAACTCTCGAGCATTTGCGTGAAGTGGCTCGGGCCGCATCCGACAAGGACGCAGACGACACTGAAACGCCCGGTGTTCGCGATGCCGGTGAATCGCCACTGCTTGAAGGTCATTCGGTCGACGATGCTCTGGCGACGTGGTTTGATTCACCGACCGGGTTGGTGGATGGAATCCGCTTCCAGGACGCATTGCCAACCGTGGTTCCCGCGCTGTCGCCGGGAATGGTGGACATTGCATTGGACGCAACGGTGGGGGTCCATCGAACGGTGGGGTTGATGGCGTCGTCTGAAACGGTGCCCCGTCCCGTCGCGATGGACGAAGTCCGTGACGCGGTGTTGGCCGCGATCGCGTTTGAAACCGATGTCCTGGCTCAGCCTGCACTGGATTCTAGGCCGCTTCGTTTGTCTGGGGTGGCGTATCCGGGAGCCGCAATTGTCGCGGGGGTTTTGGCGTTGAATGCTCGTCGTCGCCGAGATGAAGTGTTGATGACCAGTCGTTAAGGAATGGTGACGAGGCGACCGCGAGCGGTGGTGGTCGTGTATCTTGGTGGAACACGGAACCCAGGCAAAGTTTCTGGGTTAAATGCTTCTTTGGGCACGTTCTGGACGTTCCCTGCGATTCCCCACCGGCATTTTGGAGCTGGAATCTTGCGTTACTCGAACGTTTTTCTTGGGTTGGCATTGTTGACATGCTGTTCCTCAACCGCCATTTCCCTTGGGTATGGCAATGATGTGAACCACGATTGGCCTCAGTGGCGAGGGCCTGATTCGTCCGGGGCGGCGTTGGAATCTAGCCCGCCGACGAGATGGAACGAATCAGAAAACATTCGATGGAAAATCGATGTGCCCGGCATCGGAAGCAGCACACCCATCGTTCTTGGTGACCGTGTGTACGTCAGCACAGCGGTCAAAACCGAGCGAGTGGCGGAAGGCGCGCAAGAGACACCTGTGGAAGCGTCAGGCGAGGCCGGTCCGCCACGCGGGGATCGACGAGCCAGGGGACGACGCCCCGAAGGTGAACGCGGCGGACCCGGACAGGGCGGCCTAGAACGTGGGGGCCCAGAACGTGGCGGCCCAGAACGTCGCGGCCGGGGCCGGGGGCGTGGAGGTCGAGGTGGCGGCCGCGGCAGTGCGAAGCCGACCCATTACTATGATTTTTTGGTGATCGCTTATGACCGAGCCAACGGCGAGGAAGTTTGGCGGACATCCGTGAAGCAAGAGGTGCCACACGAAGCGGGCCATAACACGAACACCTTTGCTTCTTCTTCGCCGGTCACGGATGGCGAGAAGTTGTACATGTCGTTTGGTTCCCGCGGCGTCTTTTGTTTGGACCTCGATGGCACGCAGCTTTGGAGCGTGGACCTGGGCCAGATGCAGACTCGCAATCAGTTTGGTGAAGGCAGTTCACCTGCCATCCACGATGGCACCTTGGTTGTGCCGTGGGATCACGAAGGCGAGTCGTTCATCGTTGCATTGGACGCGGCGACCGGCAAAGAGAAGTGGCGTCAAAACCGCGATGAACGAACGACTTGGTCAACACCTTTGATCACGGAATACGAAGGCCGCACCCAAGTCATCACGAACGGTTCCAATCGAGTCCGAAGCTATGATTTGGCAACCGGTGAATTGATTTGGGAATGCGGCGGTCAAGCTAGCAATCCGATCCCATCGCCGGTTCGGTTCGAAGACAATGTGATCGTGATGACGGGATATCGAGGTTACGCGATTTACTCGATCCCGCTGAGTGCAAAGGGCGATGTCACCGATAGCGACGTGATCAATTGGGTGGAGGAAGACGCGGCTCCGTACGTGCCCTCGCCCGTGCTGTACAAAGGCCAACTTTACTTTGTCAAAGCCAACAACGGTGTGTTGGTTTCGCGTGAGGCCAAAACGGGAGAATTGGTGATCGACCAAACTCGCCTGCCCGACATTTCTTCGGTCTATGCATCGCCTGTTGCTGCGGGGGATCACGTGTATTTCACTGGTCGTGATGGGACCACGTTGGTGCTGCGTCACGGTGACCAACTGGAAACGGTTGCCACCAATGAACTGGACGATGAAGTGGATGCCTCGGCAGCCATCGTCGGCGACGAGATTTTTATCCGTAGCAAGTCCCATGTGTACTGCATCGGTGAGTAGCGGAGGACGTGCGCGTGTCGTCGGCATGTGGCCGGCAAGCTACCATGTCATTCCGGATTTGTTTCTCAAACCTTTATCCATTGCCCTATCAAACGGTTGAGTTCAAGATGTGTGATCAGGACCATTTCGAAGAAGATTTGAAAAAGTATTCGCGTCGTGACATGGGTACCTTGGCCGCGGCCGGAATCGGTGCCGCCATGATGCTTCCGCAGGTTGCCGATGCGGCTGAAGTCAGCGAACTGGACGTTGAAATCGAAACACCGGATGGCAAGTGTGACGCCTACTTCGTGGCACCCGCCTCGGGATCGCACGCTGCTGTTTTGATCTGGCCCGACATCTTTGGTTTGCGCCCTGCGTTTCGACAAATGGGCAAACGCTTGGCCGAGTCGGGTTACAGCGTGTTGGTGGTCAATCCTTTTTATCGCCAGCAAAAGGCACCGACAGCAGCCAAAGGCGCGAGCACGTCGATTTCAGAAGTGCGCCCTTTGGCTCGTTCGCTCACTCCGGAAACTCATACCACCGACGCGAAAGCGTTTGTGGGATGGTTGGACAAGCAGTCCCAAGTCGACACGAGCAAACCGGTTGGCACGACCGGATATTGCATGGGCGGTCCAATTGTCTTTCGCACTGCAGCGGCCGTTCCCGATCGAGTCGGTGCCGCAGCGACGTTTCATGGCGGTGGATTGGTTTCCGATGGCGAGGACAGCCCACATCGATTGATCCCAAAAATGAAAGCGGATTTTCTGATCGCAATCGCCGAGAACGATGACCAACGCGATCCAGAGGCCAAGACAGTGCTGAAGGAATCGTTCGATGACGCCAATCTTCAGGCTGAGATCGAGGTCTACCCAGCGGGGCACGGTTGGTGCCCACCCGACACGCGAGTTCACAATCCAGAGCAAGCCGAAAAGGCTTGGAGTCGGATGTTGGCGTTATTCGAAAAGGCATTGGCGTAGTCCGTCTCAACGTGGCTTGGGATCGAAGAGGTTTACGATGCCATGGGGACTGAATATGGTTGAAGCCCGTCGTTCCATGTTCGGCGTTTGTTTCTGCTGTTTGTGATCACGCCTGCTGCTTGCGTCGTGAGTTTTGCACGTCAGCGTTGGTTGATCCACGAGAGTGTTAATGAGTGAGTTGCAAACGGTCCGTCTGTTCCCGGGTTTGGAGGCGTTTGTTCAGCAGCGCCAATCTGAAGTGGATCAGATCTCCCAGGACCGCAAAGAAGAGCTGAAGCAGTTGGCTGGGTACGTTCGCGACGAGTCTCAAAAGTCGAGTCCAGTGCAATTGGTTTTCATTTGCACTCACAATTCCCGCCGCAGCCACCTGGCTCAAATTTGGGCCAAGGTGGCGGCTGATTTGGTCGGGTTGAACCGTGTGCGGACCTTTTCAGGTGGCACCGAAGCGACGGCGATGAACCCACGCATCGTGGCTTCGTTGAAGCGAGCCGGCTTTCAAGTGAACGTCGAAAAGGAATCTGAAACCAATCCGACGTTTGCAGTTGGTTATGCCGAGCAGGCTGAACCGTTGCTGTGCTTTTCAAAGGTCTTCACTGACTCTTTCAACCCGCAAAACGAGTTCGCGGCCGTGATGACGTGCTCGAGTGCGGACCAGGCGTGCCCATTCGTTGCGGGATGTGACTTGAGGTTGCCGATTCGCTATGAGGACCCCAAGGTCTCAGACGGCACCCCTGAGGAAACGGACATCTACGATCAACGCTGTCGGCAGGTCGCCCGAGAAATGCTGTACGCGATGTCGTTGGTCTGAGTCTCGATCGGATCGGTTCTCGCTGGGGGCGTCGTTTGCGGTTGTCGTGATCGTTGGGCGGGGTGGTTGGAATCGGAAGTCATTGCAGAAACGGCAGTTGCGCGCGTTCTGGGCACTCGCTTTGCGGGGGAGTGGGATAGCCGGGCATCTACAGTTCGACGCTTCGAAGAGCGGTGACCTGTTTGGGTGAACCGCGATGACAGATTGAAACCAACCGCAAACGGCTTCCATACGATGAGCACTTCCGAATCCAAATCTA
>NZ_JBICHO010000544.1:0-5122 GCF_043100905.1 Rhodopirellula sp. JB055
AAGTGAATCATCGCACAAAAAGGATGAGGGTTCTTACCTAGTGGCGTTTGATTGAGCGTTGCGGTCTTCATGTGAACGGCGCATTCGCGTTGCCTTCCACTGCGGGAGCGACTGAGAAGCGGTCTAAGGACAGAGCAGGTCTGTAGACTTTTCCTCGTGAATCAGGCGTCGTCTGGTGCTTTTGCGAGATAGGCGTGAGGTCGCGACCACTCTCTTTTGTTCTCTGGTTCAGTCTTGTTTGTCTATAGAATAGTAAAGTTTAATGTTGCCGAATCGCCCGTAGTCCTGGCGGTCGAAGCCTTCGAGGGGAGGGATTTCCTGCTGGTTCTTTGGCAGAAATCGGGACAGAAACCAATGCTTGCAACGGGGCTCGGAGCGGGGGAGAGATTGGGCCGCTCGTTGCCAGCCCTCCATCGGTTTTACCGAGCCGACCGCATGGAGAATCACTCGTTCACCGGGAGTGTACGGGCCTCTCGCCGGCAGGGTGAGGTAGTTCGAAAGTTCAATGTCCGTGACTTCGCCCATCATCGTTGGCTGCTCGATCAAATCAGCGTCGATCCACAGATGATGCTCCATCGCATCGGCGTCCGAAGGGGGGCCTAGCTCCGTTTCAGCAGCGATTTGTTGGATGGCATCTCGCCAGTTTTCGTGTCGATAGACCCAGTAAGAGGCGACTTTGGGGTGGATAGAGCCTTGGGTCCAGGCAACGCTGGCCAGCGAAAGAAAGATGGGGATTGGTGACAATAGATCGTAATGCCCAGGTCTATGGATTGAGGCGATCCAGGCTCCCAGGCTGACGCAACCAAGTGGCAAGCCTGCGATCAAGTAACGCCGGTGCCAGATTGGGACCCCCAAAAAATTTGCCAAAAAAAACGCAGACAACACGGAGACCACCAGAGCAAAGCTGCACAGGATGGCGAAGGAGACGGCACCACGATGCGGTGGGGGGGCGTTGGTTGGTCCATGTGAGGTGTGCTCGACCGGCCGGGGTTTGTTTGTTGGTTTGGGCAAGAAACGCAGGGAATACCTGCTGAATATCGCTGCGGCGGCAGGGAAAAGGATCCATCCGAGCCAAGGCCACATGTTCCAAATCGCGAAAATGGATTTTGGTCGTCCGAAAGCTGACCAGGCGTCGCGTCGTTCCCAGACGTCCTGTTGATGGCTGGCCAGTTGCAGGCCAACCATTGCCCACAATGCTAGCCAAAACGTGTGACGCAAAATGGCATGTTTCAGTTCAGCCGGGTTTTTTCGCCGGCGAAACAGGTCGCAGGCCGACATTGCGACGACCAGCGGAGCGAGCGTGAGCAAGGACGTGATGTGCATCGAAACCGCCAACAAAACGCTGGCGTGCAAACCGGCCCAACTCCAATTCGTTCGTTGGCCCGGTGGCGGTGGTTGAGTTGGCGCTGTCCACAATCGAGCGGCGAAGCCGATCGCCAGCGTGCTGCAGAGAATGACGGGTGCGTAGGGTCGAAGTTCGACGCCGTAGAACGCGGCTTGCCGATCGATTGCAAACGCGATCCCGGCTGCCGCGGCGGCCAAGAGACTGCCCTGGTACCGGATCAATCCCCAGGCGATCAGGGCGGCGGACACGCTGACGCACCACAGACTGGTCAGTCGAGCCAGCGATTCCACCGGGTAGCTGGCGAAAGGTTCTGGCCACGGAATTTGTTGCCAAATCCAGAGCGACCAAAAATACAGCGGTTGCTGGTTGCCCATCTTGGCTCGCGCCGCCACGTCATTCCATCCATCCGCGACACACCAAGCCGAGTGCAATTCGTCCACCCAAAAACTCTCGGTGAGAAACGGCCAGCGAAGGGCGAAAGTCAGCAGGAACACAGCGGCGATGATCGTCCACTGGAGCGGGCGAGATCGCTTGGGGGCAAGTGACCTTGGTTCGGATGGGGGCAAAGCTGATTCGGATGGGCTGGAAGATTGCGTCTCGGCGTGATTCATGAGCCAAGCCTAGCCCAAGGTTGTTGGCTCGGTAAACTGAGCGCACGGCTTTGATGGCCGATCTGAAATTGCCGATCCATTCCTCTGAGTATCCCGCGTCGCTGCTGTGCCTGAATTTTCGATCCAAACCGTTGACGCTCGCGATGCCTCCTCGAGTGATGCCGCCGAAACTCTGGCTGCTTTGCGTGAAAAGTTGAGCCCACGCGGGGATCTTGTCAGCCCCCGTGGCCGCGAATTGACTTTGAAAGTGTTTGGCAAGGCACTGACACCCATCGAAGTCGTGGAGACGATTTGCAACGACGTGCAGTCACAAGGAACGGACGCTTTATTGCGATACACACAATCGCTTGACGGTGCCGACCTGACCGCTGAAACATTGCGGGTTCCGGAAGCTGATCTGCAAGCCGCTCATGCCGCAGCCGATCCGAAGTTGATCGAAACGATTGGTCGCATCCGCGAAAACATCGCCACATTTCAATCGGCGATTCTGCATCGGGACGTCACCATCACGCCTCGGCCCGGCGTTTCGCTGACCCAGCGTTATGTGCCGATCCCGCGAGTGGGGATTTGCGTTCCCGGTGGCGCCGCCGCCTATCCATCGACAGTGATGATGACCGCGATTCCGGCTCAGGTCGCGGGCGTTGACGAGATCGCGGTGGTCGCACCTCCGACTCCATTTGGGGCGTACAACACGGACATGCTGGCGACTTGTCACGAGTTGGGGATCAAAGAAGTCTATCGTTGCGGCGGGGCACAAGCCGTTGCTGCGATGGCGTATGGATGTGACGCGTTACCGGCTGTCGACAAAATTGTGGGCCCCGGCAATTTGTTCGTGGCATTGGCGAAGAAGCACGTTTTCGGGACCGTCGACATCGATTCCTTCGCTGGTCCGAGCGAGGTGATTGTGATCGCGGACGATTCGGCGGACGCCGCTTTTGTCGCCTCGGATTTGCTGGCTCAAGCCGAACATTCGCCCGGTTCGGCGATCTTGATCACGTGGGACGAGGCTTTGCTGGGCAATGTCAAAACGGAATTGGCAAAACAGCTTGGCGAACTCGAACGCGGCGAATTGGCGCGTCATGCGTTGGCGGATTTCGGGGCGTTGATTTTGGCACGTGATGCCGAGCACGCTTGTGAGTTGACCGACTCGTTTGCGCCGGAGCACTTGCAGATCGAAACTCGCCAACCTGAATCGTTGATCGCGAAAATCCGGCACAGCGGGGCGGCGTTTTTGGGGCATCATACCCCAGTTGCGTTGGGGGACTACGCGGCCGGTCCCAGCCACGTGTTGCCGACGGGCGGAACCTGCCGATGGGCAGCGGGGTTGTCAGCGAACAGTTTTTTGCGGTCAGGCAGCGTGACCCAATTTGATCGTTCGGCGTTGGAGGTGATTGCTCCCGACGTGATCACCGTTGCTGAGAAAGAGGGGCTGACCGCTCACGCGCGCAGCATCTCAATTCGTACGCAGTGACCCGCCGGAACGTCATGATCGGCAAGGTCTCGTTGGTCTGAATCAACGATTCCTTTCCAGGCATCGGTATCCGTTTTTGCTGGGCTGTTCCTCGCAAATTCCAATGGAACCTGGACATTGCCCGTTGAGGAAACGGAGTCCGATTGCTACGTTTTTGGGTCGCCATCCACGCATCAATCGCTCCTTTTGGCCGCAACATCCGTGATCGCCCCTCACCGTGCTTCTCAGCTTCCCGACGACCAACGCATCGTCATCACCGGCGTCGGTCTGACATCGCCCAACGGAAACAATTGGGGCGACTTTCGCAACGCATTGCTGGAAAAACGCAGCGGCGTTCAGCCGTATGAAATCCGTTACTTCGGCGAGACTTTGGCCGGCGTGTGTGACTTCGATGCCAAGCGATATCAATCCAAAAAGGACATCCGCCGAGGCACGCGAGCGGGCAGCGTGGGTGTTTACACGGCCCAGGAAGCGGTCGCTCATTCCGGGTTGGATTGGGACAACGTGGACAAAGATCGGGTCGGCATCTACGTCGGTGTGACGGAACACGGGAACGTCGAGACCGAAAACGAAATTCATGTGATCAAAGGGTTTGATTACGACACGAGTTGCTGGTCGCACCACCACAACCCACGTACCGTCGCGAACAACCCTGCCGGTGAGATTGCACTGAACATGCAGATCACTGGACCGCACTACACGATTGGTGCGGCCTGTGCTGCGGGGAACGCCGGGATCATTCAAGGCGCTCAGATGCTGCGGCTGAATGAGTGCGATGTGGCGATCGCGGGCGGAACCAGTGAGAGCATTCACACGTTCGGGATCTTCGCCAGTTTCAACAGTCAGAACGCTTTGGCGACCCACGCGGATCCGACGCTGGCGTCTCGTCCGTTTGATCAAAAACGCAACGGCATTGTGGTTGCCGAAGGCGGGTGCCTGTACACGCTGGAGCGACTCAGCGATGCGAAAGCTCGCGGTGCCGAAATTCACGGTGAGCTGGTCGGTTATGCGATGAACACCGATGCGACGGACTTTGTGTTGCCCAATCCAGAACGCCAAGCCCAGTGCGTGCAGAAGGCGCTCAAGCAAGCTGGTTTGGAAGCGGACCAAATCGACATTGTCAGCACGCACGCCACGGGAACGAACAGCGGCGACATCCAAGAGTGCGCCGCTCTGCGAAGCGTGTTTGGCAAATGCGAAAACGTTCGCATCAACAACACGAAGAGCTACATCGGGCACGCAATGGGAGCAGCCGGATCGTTGGAATTGGCTGGCAACCTGATGGCGTTTCGCGATCAAGTCGTGCATCCCACGATCAATGTCGATGAGCTGGACCCCGAATGCGATTTGCCAGGCTTGGTGCTCAACGAGCCACAAGAGAAAAAGCAGGTGGATTACATCCTGAACAACTCGTTCGGGATGCTCGGCATCAATTCCGTGGTCATCGTCGGCCGCGTTTGATTTCGAGGACGCTCGTCATTCGCCAGGGCCGAGGCGGCATCCGAATTTCAAATTTGCAATTTCAGTGCTCGGCCCTCCCCTCGCTTCGCTCGACCCTCCCAGCGGGAGGGTGAATTGAATTGAGGACTGCCCTCCCCGTGGCCCGTGGTCCCCTGATCCTGTGATCCTGTGGTCCTGTGGCCCTGAGCCCCTGAGCCCCTGAGCCCCTGAGCCCCTGCACCACTTTCCACCTCT
>NZ_JBICHO010000545.1:0-5118 GCF_043100905.1 Rhodopirellula sp. JB055
TTTGCGCCCGCGTTTTGGACCATGTCTTTTTTCTGAATGTCCTTCTATACTTGCCTTATTTACTATTCAACACGACTCTGGACCGGACGTTACGGCGCATCCCGAGCAATTACCTGCTTGCTTACCGCCGAAGTTGGCTACTTCTTTGCGACCACATTTCTATGGGTCACTCCGACGATCGGACGCGGTGTCGCTGCCGCAACTGGAGTTGCGAACGGTGGCCTGATGGTTCAGTTTCTCATCCTGTTACCACTCTGGGCTCCGATTGTCCTTGCTTCCTTTCGCCTTTACGATCAACGCCCAACTCAATCTAGCGGATAACCAAGGAATGCACCGGAGCCGGGTGAGGCGGTTTCATCTGGTCGAGGCTCCATCGGCCCCGGCCCGGTGATTCCAAGCGTTCCCCGACGCAAAAATGTGATGGATGCGATAGCGGAACTTGCAGCGATCGATTGGCCGAAAGCAATCGTTGTTCACTACACCGATGGTGCGACCGAACGATTGATTTGTGGTGATGGCGTGACGCTTACACCGCCAGCCGATGACCCCGAGGGACACGGTGGGATCAGCGCTCAGATTCCACCCAAGCATCCGCAGAATCAAAAACGGCTCGAACGCTTTGTATCTCTGGCTGACCTCAAAGCGATTTTTTGCGAACACGGGGATGAACTGTGGCGATGTTCGCGCTAGCGATACGTGCTGGGCGTTGTGCTGTAGATCATGTTCTTTCGCGTTGATGCGTTCTTATTGCTTGCTTTGCCGGCGGTCATCGTACTCGGTATGATTGATTGATCGTCGACCGCGGTGGCTGGCCTATCTCTGCCGCGACACCGGGGAACAATGCGATGAACCGAAGTCGCGGAGTCGTCGTTCTTGACAATGGAAAATCAATCGCCGCGACTCGGTTGTTGCGGACGTTCTGCTCAATAATTGATCGACATGCCGATTCCGGAACATCTCCAACGCCGCGTTGCGTATGTCGATATCTTGACCGCCCATGCGTTCAACCGCTCTGTTTCATTCTGGCGTGATCCGACCGACACGGAACGCCGTTGGTCGAAAATCGAAACACTGCCAAATCCGCTGCTGATTGGACCGAACGATGCTTTGGATGTCGATTGCGATAGCAACGGAGCAATCTCGGCGCCCGATGGAAGTGTCATCCACATTAACGGTAACCTCAACGCAGATCTTGAACCCGCTGGCCACTACGAGATTGTGATTAGCGGTAACGTCGGTGAGAACGCGACGATCCGAGCATCTGGATTCTGTCACGTCTACATTGGTGGTCCTGTCTTCGGCCGCATTGAATCGGCCGACTCATGCAAACTTTGGATCGACGGTGATTTCAACGGAACGCTACTGACTGGGCATCCATCAAATAATCTCCATGTCAGTGGCGACTTTAATGCTGCTGTGAGGCCAATCAACAAGGCATCACTGTTGTTCGTCAGCATCGACGGTTTCGCTCGTCACGATTTGATTTCTAACATAGCGTCGGTAGGCTACACCGTATTCAATGCAAGCATCGGTGCGAGCGACGTGGATGCCGGACTGTATCCAGAAGGTTCTGGACGGCGCAAGACCGAGTCCGGTGCAAGTCACTTTCGTTGGTGCGTGCAATCGCGACGCGAAAGAGCAGAACAATGACATGCACGGGAGCACGGCTTGCGGCGTTGTTCGCAATGGATAATCAACCTTCCGTGCCCCGTGATGTCCGACGTTCCACAATGGAATTTTCTTTAGTGGCAATATGACAACCACGAAGGACACGAAGAGCACGAAGAATGGAGTTTGATGACCTTTCGCATCGCGTGATTGGATGTGTGATCGAAGTCCATCGTGCACTGGGAACAGGGTTGCTTGAATCGGCATACGAGCAGTGCCTCGCTCATGAACTCGCGCGGAACGAAATCGGGTATATGCGGCAGGATCCACAGCCGGTTCAACACAAGGGCGTCCAACTCGACTGCGGCTACCGTATCGATTTGCTCGTCGAGGACGTGCTCATTCTGGAACTTAAGAGCGAGACTCAGCTGACTGGCATTCACGAAGCTCAATTGTTGACGCACATGAAGCTCGCCGAAGTGAAAACGGGACTGCTGATTAACTTCAATGTCACTAAGCTGAAAGACGGGATCAAACGATTGGTCCTTTGATTGTCCTACCTTCGTGCTCTTCGAGTCCTTCGTGGTTCAACCGTTTCTCTGGCGGACCGATGACGTGTAGAATGTCGAACCATCACATTCACACGAAGGGCCGCGAGCTAGATCAAATGGTTTGGTCTGAGTCGTTCGCGCGGCCTCGGTGATGGCGACCGTTCGTCACGATGGGTGCCCATTGAGTACTCGACTCGCGCGTGCATGCCCAACGCCTGTCTGTGCTACAATCTGAGGAGCGTGGTCGTCACGGTGGTGGATCATGACGAACCACCCGCATGCACCTGAGCTGCCGAGACGTGCGACTTTGACTGTGGAGACATCACCGCGGCGGCAAGGTGATGCTCGGCGTTACCCGAAAGTGGTCGAACTCTATCATCGATCACCGTGTCTGACCGAACATGTCCGCTCCTGAGCATCTCTGGCGATTCCCTACTGCAGCAGCGATAGCGAGTCTCGCAAAGCGTCTCGGCGTGCCAAACCACCCTTCGATGCAAGATTGGGAATGGGAAATCGCGGACTCAAGTCGCATCGACGAATATCTCAACATCTACTTGGACGATGAATCGACCAGTGACGAGCGTTTCACATTGATGGAAACGATAATCCAGGCATTTGCGGAGCTTCCCGGCGACCTGTCGTCTGATCCGCGTTGGAGCGTCGTCCTGCGTGTGCTCGATAACAAGATCGATCTACATGCTTACTCGGTTTGGTATTGGGCTGACACGGATGATGATTGGGATGGCACTTGCCCTGTCACACCGTTCATGCGCAAGCTTGTTTCTCACCACTTACCTCGACTTGACCCACACAGTAGCGGATAACCAAGCCATTCACACGGAGCACGGCATGCGCGTTTTCACAAATGGATACATCACTCTCCGTGCCCGTTTATGGCCGCCGTTATTCGATAGGATCATTCACAACCACAAAGGATTCGGACAATGAAGCTTGTCTTGATGTTCGCCACTTTGGCGATGGCTTGCACGGCGTACTCAGCTGACGACGCACGCGTTCCTGTCAAAAAGCTTCCGGACGTCCGACAACCGTCTCATACTGCCGCGACTGTTTTATCATTCAAGAAACAACACAGGAAAGTCGCATCGGGAAGCACAGTCCCAGGACGTGAACTGATCTTAACAATCAAAAACAATAGCAAGCGTACGATCCGTTCAGTGTTCGCCAACGTGTCCTATGATCGCTCCGACAACGTCAAGACTACTCATAACAACGTGAGGGTCTACTGGGCATACGACAACGAACCGGGGATTGCACCTGGAAAAACTGCGACTTGTACTAAAGGTCGTGGTGCTGAATACGGGGACTTCATGGAGCCCCACAATTTCAAAGTTGAGATCACCGAGGTCTCGGACAAGTGGATGCTCCAAAGCACTTTGCCAAGTCCACCGATAACTGTTGTCCCTGTGCCTGATGGCAAGTCGGACGAGTAACCAAGGCATTCACAAGGAGCGGGGCTTGCGGCCGCATTTGACATGGACAGCTTTCTCTCCCCGCCCGGTAATGCCGGTCGTTCGTCCTTAGAGATTCGACTTGACAGTAACTGCACATCGAACTGAAAAACGACGACTGAGACGAGGGACCGGACAGGAAACCTTTGTCGACATGGTGGCGACTGCGTTGCTTGTTCTCGGCTCGGTCCTTGCTCTTGGGCTACTGTTGACAATTTCGTGGTGGGGCCTTGTCGCGTCATGCTCTGTAGTGATTGGCGCATTCTTGAATTGGCTTCTACTTCGATGCCTCGCAGAGCACTTGCGTTTGCAAAAGAAAATTGCCGGATATGAATTCGAAGGGGCTATTCCAGGACCAAACGAAAGTTCCAGCGAGGAAGGTGCGGAGTTGGCTCGATCCTCGCAAACGCGTTTTGAAGTTGCGTTTTTTCGTTGAATGGCCAACGGCCTTGTTCAACATAGCCAGCGGGCAACGCCCCTGGGCCAGGAGAACACGGCCCCATTTTGGCCAACGGCCAAATTCAGTTCAAAACTTGCGGGTTGATGTTGGCCGTTGGCCAACTCATTTTCCTTCGCTCTCGATTCCTGGGGCGATGCCCCAGGCTACGATGAGGATGGCCTTTGGCCAACAAAACCGACTTCAAAAGCGTAACTTCAAAACTGACGCTTCGGGTTACCAAGAGAAACAGCGCATCCCATGATCGCCTCTTTTGGGGCGATCGTGGTGATCGATGACTGGCGTAGCAAGCTGGGAAGATCACACGACCTTTTACTTCGAAAGAACGAACGACATGGACTTGGAATCTCGTCTCCGGGAGTATTACGCGGCATGGTCTCGTCAGGATGCAGACGGAGTGCTTGCATTCTTCGCACCCAACTCCACCTTCGAAGACCTGGCTTTTGCCGCCGAGTTCGAAGGGCTGGACCAGATTCGCTCGTTTGTCGATTTGACCTATGCTGGTTCACCCGATTTTGAAGTGCATCCGACTCAGATCATCGTGGCAAAGAAGACTGCGGCAGCGGCCTGGACCATGCAAGGCACGCACTCGGGAGATTTGCCAGGCCTACCCGCGACCGAGAAAGCGTTCCAGGTTCGCGCGTCTTCGATTGTCAATTTCGATGACAACGGCCAGATCCTCTCAATCGTTGATTACTGGAACCCGCTTGAGTTCCGAGCATCAGTCGGACTGGCGTGACTTGACGGTTGGCCACATCGCAGAAACAGGCGTTCTGGTTCAAACCCCAAAACAGAGCTGGCGCGTGATTTTCCCTTCGCTCACCGCCGGCTTCCCGTAGTCTTCTTGGAGCCTTTGTTTTCTGCCACAGGATCCATGCTGCTGGCGGCGGCAATCCGTTCGCGGTGAATGTCGGCGCAAGGCAAGGGCCATTGTGAAGCCCACCCTGCCACAACAAGGCCCTATCAATGCTGGAACCAAGGCACCGTTCGTTCCACCCACCCAAACCAAGGTACAACCAGTATCGGATCGCAC
>NZ_JBICHO010000546.1:0-46544 GCF_043100905.1 Rhodopirellula sp. JB055
GATTCGATCTGGTCCTTGGTGACCCGATCGACGCTGAAGTAACGCGACTCGGGGTGAGCGAAATACAGTCCGCTGACGGCCGCACCCGGCGTCATCGCAAAACTCTCGGTCAGTGAAACGCCCGTTGTGTTTTCTGCATCGAGCAGATCGAACAACGTTCGTTTCTCCGTGTGATCCGGGCACGCCGGATAACCCGCCGCCGGACGAATGCCGCGATAGGCTTCCGCGATCAGTTCCTCTCGCGTCAAGCTTTCTTCGGATCCGTAGCCCCATTCGATCCGAGCCTTCCGGTGCAGCCACTCGGCGAGCGCTTCGGCACATCGATCGGCGACCGCCGATACCATGATCCCGCTGTAGTCGTCGTGTTCGGCGCGGTACTTAGCGGCGAGTTCATCGGCGCCGAGCCCGGCCGTCACGACGAAGCCACCGATGTAGTCTTCGCGTCCGCTGTCGACCGGTGCGATGTAGTCGGCGAGCGATCGATAGTGCTTCTGTCCTTTGCGTTCCCACTGTTGTCGGAGGCAGTGGAATCGCGTTTTCTCCGACGTGCGGCTGTCGTCGTTGTACACGATGATGTCGTCGCCTTCGGACGCCGCCGGGAAGAACCCGTAGACCGCTTTCGCGGCCAACAAATATTCCGCAATGACCTTGTCGAGCATCTTGTTCGCGTTGTCAAACAATTCGCGTGCTTGCTCACCGACGACTTCATCTTTGAGAATCTTCGGATACTTGCCTCGCAGTTCCCATGTCGAGAAGAACGGTGACCAATCGATGTAGTCACGAATCTCAGCGAGATCGATGTCTTCCAAAACCCGCGTGCCGGTGAACTCCGGTTTGTCGACTCGCACCGAATCCCAGTCGGTCGCAAAGCGATTCGCGAACGCGTCCTCATACGAGACGAGTTTCTGCTGCCGGTCACGAAAGCTCGCCGCGAGTTTGGCTTGTTCTTGAACGTTGGCTTCGAGAAAACCTTCCCGCGAATCCTTGCTGAGCAGTTTCTCGACCACTCCAACGCTGCGGCTCGCATCGAGAACATGGATTACTGGCGAGTCGATTACGGGAGCGATACGCACGGCGGTGTGTTTGGCACTGGTGGTCGCCCCGCCGACGAGCAGCGGAATCGAAATGTCGTTTCGTTTCATCTCACGGGCGACGTGTACCATTTCATCAAGGCTAGGCGTGATCAGACCGCTCAGCCCGATCATGTCGACGTTTTGCTTGACCGCTTCTTCGAGGATTTTTTCAGCCGCGACCATCACGCCGAGATCGATGACCTCGTAGTTATTACACTGCAGAACGACGCCGACGATGTTTTTGCCGATGTCGTGCACGTCGCCTTTGACCGTCGCGATCAAGAACTTGCCGCGGGCTTTGAAATCCTGGGTTCCGGCGTCGACCTTTTCCTGTTCCATGAATGGTTCAAGATAAGCGACTGCCTTCTTCATCACGCGAGCGGATTTGACGACCTGCGGCAAGAACATTTTGCCCTGACCAAACAAATCACCGACCACGCTCATCCCAGCCATCAACGGGCCTTCAATGATGTGCAAGCATTTGTCGTAATGCTGGCGTGCTTCTTCGGTGTCGTCGACGATGTACTTGTCGATGCCTTTGATCAGGGCATGCTTCATGCGTTCTTCGATCGACAGCTCACGCCACGCCAAGTCCTCACCGGTTTTCTTCTTACCGCTGCCTTTGACCGTCTCGGCGAATTCCAACATCCGATCGGTCGCGTCATCGCGGCGATTCCAAAGCACGTCCTCGACATATTCCAACAAATCCTTGGGAATTTCTTCGTAGACTTCCAATTGGCCGGCATTGACGATGCCCATGTCCAAACCGGCTTTCACCGCTCGGTACAGAAACGCGCTGTGGATGGCTTCGCGAACTGGATCGTTGCCACGGAAGCTGAAACTGATGTTGCTGACGCCGCCACTGGTCTTTGCACCAGGACATTCTTTCTTGATCCGCTCGACCGCGTTGACGAAATCAACCGCGTAGTTGTTGTGCTCCTCCATCCCGGTCGCAACCGTCAGGATGTTGGGGTCAAAGATGATGTCTTCGGGTGGGAAGTCGACCTTGTTGACCAACAGGTCATACGCTCGTTTGCAAATTCGAACCTTGCTGTCTTCGTCGGCGGCTTGACCTTCTTCGTCAAACGCCATCACCACCGTCGCGGCACCGTATTGGCGCACCAACCTTGCACGACGGAGGAACTCTTCCTCGCCATCTTTCAGAGAGATCGAGTTGACGATCGCTTTGCCCTGCACGTTTTGCAGACCAGCTTCAATGACTTCCCAGCGACTGCTGTCGATCATCACGGGAACCGCGGCCACGACCGAGTCACCTGCGATCAGACGCAGGAATCGCGTCATGGCTTCGACGCCATCGAGCAACGCAACATCGAAGTACACGACGATGATCGTTGCACCGTTCTCGACTAGTTCGCGTGCCACCTCAACCGCTTCGTCGTATTCTTCGTTGCGAATCAAACGAGCGAATTTGCGACTGCCGGTCACGTTGGTGCGTTCGCCGACCATCGTGAAAGGGATTTCAGGCCGCATCACCATCGGCAACTGACCCGACAACCGAGTCCATACCGGACCGCCCTTGTCTTCTTGTTTCGGTTTGCGTCCCTTGACCCGTTCCGTCATCTCACGGATGTGATCGGGAGTGGTTCCGCAGCACCCGCCCAAAATGTTGATCCAACCGTTGTCGGCGTACTCACCAACGATCTCGGCCATTGGTTTGGGGTCCAAGTCAAATGCGCCCATCTCGTTGGGCAATCCAGCGTTGGGGTGGCAACTGATTGGAAGCCCAGTCGCCTTGGACATTTCCTCCACGTGCGGACGCATGATGTCCGGGCCGAGCGCACAGTTCATTCCGACCGACAGCAAGGGGAAGTGCGATAGTGCGGTGACAAAGGCTTCCACACTTTGACCACTCACAAACGTTCGCCCCCCTTTGTCAAACGTCCCCGACACCATCACAGGAACCTTCCGACCGCCCTCGTCAAAGTAACGCTGAATCGCGAACAGGCACGACTTCAGGTTCAACGTGTCGATGGCGGTTTCAGGCAGCAGGATATCCACGCCGGCTTCGCACAACGATTTCACTTGTGCGTAATAGCTGTCGGCCAACTTGTCGAACGTGGTCGCTCGGAAGGCAGCGTCCTCGACATCGGTGCTGATGGCGAGCTGCATCGTTGTCGGCCCGATCGAACCAGCAACAAAGCGAGGTTTGTCGGGTGTCTTTTCAGTCCACTGGTCCGCGGCTTTGCGAGCGCAAGCAACGGCGGCCGCGTTGATCTCGTTGACCAATTCCAGCGGCAAATCAAACTCCACCATCCCGATCGGTGATGCCCCGAACGAGTTGGTTTCAACGATGTCGCTGCCAGCTTCGTAGTACTTCGAGTGGATCTCGGTGATCTTCTCAGGGTGCGTCAGACACAGGATGTCCGAGAAGTTTTTCAAGTCCTTGTGGTGGTCTGCGAACCGGTCCCCGCGCACCGCCGCTTCGTCCAACTCCAGGCGCTGGATCATCGTTCCCATTGCACCGTCAAGCATCAAGATGCGTTCACGGATGAGTTCGGCGAGAAGCTGGTCAGTGGAAGAAGCTTGCAACATGGATGATCCAAAAGCAGGCGGAAGGATGGGAATCAATATGGCTCTGGAAAAGACGAACTTTTCCGGCACCTTTGAACCGCTATCTTCGTCGTCCGCTAACAAACGAGCAACCCGAACGGCGGAGACGACAGCAAATTTCAAATGGGGCAACGAGTGCGACCGGAGCTCGGTGGTTCTCCACCGAAGTGAACGCGGGACCGGCAGTGAACCTCCAGGCCCCCGTTCGCCGCATCCCTTTGCCGCACGAGCAGGACACTCCCACCAGCCTTCAGGTTCCCTTGCGGACGCTACGAGATAGGATGTGCCTCCAGCGTGTCTCGCACGCCAAAAACCTTCTCCACGCCCCATTTCTCTATAGAGAAAATCGACATGTTGATTGACTCGCACCACCACCTTTGGGCCTACGATCCAGAAGAATACGGCTGGATCAGCGACGACATGAGCGTTCTGCGCCAAGACTTCCTCGCCGCACAATTGCGCGAGCTCGCCGCGGAAAGTGGGGTGGATGGCTTCGTCAGCGTTCAGGCTCGTCAGTCGATGCAGGAAACCGATGACCTGTTGAAAATCGCTTCCGAAGAACCCCTGATTCGTGGCGTGGTGGGCTGGATCGGCCTAGCGGATTCCGACATCGAATCGCAGTTGGAGTCGATCTCGGGACGCGACCAGTTTGTCGGCATGCGACATGTTGTCCAGGACGAACCGGACGATCGCTTTCTCGACGGCGAAGCGTTCAACCACGGCGTCTCGCTACTCAGCCAACACAACTTGGTCTATGACATTCTGATCTTCGCCAAACAGCTCCCCGCAGCGATCGATTTCGCAGACCGCCACGCAAGTTTGCCGATGGTGGTCGACCACATTGCCAAACCAACGATCTCAGGCGGCACGATGGATCCCCAGTGGGAACCTCACTTCAAAGAGCTCGCCCGCCGCGAAAACCTGACCTGCAAGTTCTCTGGCGTGGCCACCGAAGTTCGCGACGCGGAATGGAACATCGAAACCATTCGTCCGTACTGGGACGTTGCATTGGAATCGTTCGGGCCGCAGCGTCTGATGTTCGGCAGTGACTGGCCCGTGTGCTTGCTTCGCACCGGCCACAAGCAATGGCTGGACACCGTTCGCGAATTGGCCTCGGAACTGAGCGACGACGAACAAGCCGCCTTCTTCGCCGGCAACGCGATCAAGGCCTACGGGTTGGACGCATAAAGATGTAGCCGGATTCACCAAGAATTCGGAACGTGATGGATGCAATGCCGGATGCCACCGCCGAGGGGGACTCACGGCGGAGACCGCCGTGCTACAGGTTGCTAACCAACACGGCTCCCCCATGCCCGTCCGAATTCTTGGCGAATCCGGCTACGGAGATCTGTAGGCCATGTTCCACATGGCATCCCAACCGATGCTTTGGAACAAAGCGAGGCGTCCCAACAGCATTCGCAAGATCGCAAACAACCGGCCAATCACCACCGCCAGGTACAACCTGGCCTACGATCCCGACATCTCGGGGTTGAGGCTGGGGTCG
The DNA here is from genome assembly GCF_043100905.1 of Rhodopirellula sp. JB055. Lineage (NCBI taxonomy): Bacteria > Pseudomonadati > Planctomycetota > Planctomycetia > Pirellulales > Pirellulaceae > Rhodopirellula > Rhodopirellula sp. JB055. The sequence continues at coordinate 5,149 of NZ_JBICHO010000546.1, forward strand.
TTGTACATCTTCATTTGGCGGTACGTCTTGTGACGTTTGCGACCAGCGAAAATGTCATCGATCAACGTTTGCAACGACGCTGACAGATCCGCGTGTTGGACTTGGCAAAGCAACCACCTCGCCTCCACCTTGGATCGGTGCTCGGCATTGACATCCTGCCGTTGCAACTGCTCGGCGTAATGGAACAAACGCAGCGACATAATCGACAACCGGTCGATCGCACTGCCGGGCGTCTCGGTGTTGATCGGAGCGTTCTCAGGAACCACGACATCCGATTGCTGGATGGATTCCGTGATCGCATCGTCCAGCTTTTCAATCCAATCGTTTCGCTGTTGATTCAGCCGATCGATCGACCGTTTGACTTCCGCAATGCGAGCGTCGGTCACGTTTGGATTGCGTGCGACGTCTTCTTCGTGCCACAACTTGAAATTGAAAGCGTGTTGCTGGCACACCCAACCCAGCCAACCCGAATGCGGGTTGGCCACGGGTTCATCGTGCCACCGGCGGACACAATCGATCTGCAATTGCGTCCAGTCTTGGACCGAACCGGTGACCTTTGGAATGCGGCCTGAATCGTCAGCGGGGCCGCTCACCGGATCAAACTTCTTTTTCGTCGATCCAGTTCATCATACGGCGAAGGCCGAGACCGATTTGCTCAACACCGTGCAAACGTTCGCGACGACGGGTCGCCTTGAAGAAAGGAGCACCCGCACGGTTTTCGCTGATCCACTTGCGAGCGAACTCGCCTTGTTGAATCTCTTCGAGAACCTTCTTCATTTCGGCTTTGGTTTCATCGGTGATGATACGTGGACCGGTGACGTAATCGCCGTACTCAGCAGTGTTGCTGATGCTGTATCGCATGTAGCTCAAACCACCTTCGTACAACAAATCAACGATCAGCTTCAGTTCGTGCATGCACTCGAAGTAAGCCATTTCAGGTTGGTAACCAGCTTCCACGAGCGTATCGAAACCGGCCTTCACCAATTCGCTGACACCACCGCACAAGACAACTTGTTCGCCGAACAAGTCAGTTTCGGTTTCTTCTGCGAAAGTGGTTTCGATGACACCACCGCGAGTTCCGCCGATGCCCTTGGCGTATGCTAAACCGATTTGCTTGGTGGTTTCCGAAGCACCTTCGCCCAGTGCGATCAATGCAGGAACACCGCCGCCCTTTTCATACTCGCTGCGGACCAAGTGGCCGGGGCCCTTGGGAGCGACAAGCAGAGTGTCGATGCCCTTGGGAGGATCGATTTGACCAAAGTGAATGTTGAAACCGTGCGAGCACATCAACACGTTGCCTTCGGACAGATTGTCACGAATCGAATCGCGATAGATGTCCGCTTGAACTTCATCGGGAAGCAACACGTTGATGACGTCGGCTGCCTTGGTAGCGTCGGCGATCGACATGGGCTCGAACCCGTGCGAGACGGCCAAGTCGTAGTTCGCACTGCCAGCCCGTTGGCCGATGATGACCTCGCAACCGCTGTCACGCAGGTTTTGAGCTTGGGCGTGTCCTTGCGAACCGTAACCCAAGATCGCGACCTTCTTGCCTTTCAGGTGGGACAGGTCGGCGTCGTTTTCGTAGTAAATGGTGGCTGCCATCAGAAGTCACTCAGAGTGTGTGGGGAAAGATGATTTGGAAGGGGATCGGAACGAATTTGAGGTTAGGCTTGGACGGTTTCAGCAGCAGGCTCACTCGAGGTGACTTGCGAACCACTGCGAACCATTGCGATGCGGCCCGTGCGGACCAATTCGACGATGCCATAGCGATCGATTCGTTCGATGAAAGCCTGGACTTTGTTGGCTCGGCCGCTGATTTCGATCATCACTTCCCCTTCGCCGACATCGACGATTTGTCCACGGAAGATGTCGACCAACTCGCGAATTTCGCTGCGGACACCACCTGCAGGAGCCGTGACTTTGACCAACAGAAGGTCGCGTTCAACGTAATCGTTGGAGCTGATATCCAGCACACGCACGACCGTGACGATTTTTTCGAGCTGTTTGCGGACTTGGTCGAGGACTTGGTCGTCGCCGACAACGACAAACGTCATTCGCGAAAGGGTGGGGTCTTCGGTTTCACCGACAGCCAACGAATCAATGTTGTAGCCGCGGGAAGCGAGCATTCCGGAAATGTGTGCAAGCACTCCGGGCACGTTTTGAACGAGAGCCGAGAGCAAATGACGTTGGTTGGGACTGGCCATGGATGTGCCTGTGAGTCGCCATGTGAGAGCAAAAAAGATCGCCAATCGCGTCGAAGACGCGACAATTACAAGGGAAGGGTCGCGATCAAGAGCGACGCATGATAATTTTGGAGGTTGACGCTGCCAAGGGCTGCGAGACAAACGCTGCAAACTCGCTGCTCGATCCGCCGGGACAGACCGCTTCCAGCCTCCAAATGTTCGCGGACACTTCACCGCCGAGCGGGATTCTGCCGAAACCGGCTCGCCGATCGAACCCGAAGCTCTCGTTATTGTCCCTTCATCACCCACTTTCACTCCTTTTTGCCTCCGAGCGACCCGCCGCATGAGCTTTCGCATCGATTTGCCGGTCTACCGAGGGCCAATCGATCTGCTGCTGTACTTGGTTCGCCGCCAGGAGCTGTCGCTGACGGAGATGTCGCTGGCCAAAGTGGTCGACCAATATGTGGCTCACCTGGATGTGCTCCAGGAGCTCGATTTGGCCGAAGTGGGCGATTTCTTGGAATTGGCCGCCACCCTGGTGGAAATGAAAAGCCAAGCGGTCCTGCCAAAAATCGAGGACGAAACCGCCGAGGAAGCCGTCGAAGACACCCACGAATCTCTGGTCGAGCGACTGCTGCAGTACAAAGAAATTCGCGACGCGGCGGCAGTCCTGGACGAAATGTCCGCTCGCTGGCAAACCCGTTTTGAGCGTGTCGCAGACGACCTTCCCACCCGCCGAAACGATCCGGCCGACCAGCCTATCGTGGAACTGGAAATCTGGGACTTGGTCAGTGCCTTCGGACGGATCATGCGTGAATCCGCCGGGCCGCCGCCAACCGAGGTCATCTACGACGACACCCCCATTCACGTCTACATGCAAAAAATTCACACCGAACTGGCGGTCCAACCCCGCGTTCCGCTGGTCGACTTGGTGCCCCCCGGGCAACACAAATCAGCCTACATCGGTTGGTTCCTCGCCATGCTGGAACTGACGCGGCACCACGGTGCCGCGGTCGACCAAAACGAGGAAGGCGAAATCGAAGTCGTGCGGACCGAAAATTACTCTGACAACTTGAACGTCAACGAAGTCGACAACTACGGCACCGGCTCGATCGACAACAGCAACATGCCGATCCGGATGCGTTGATGGTTGAAAACATCCCCATTCTCTCGCATGTCCATGATGGACTGACGATCGAGGGCTATTCGCGCGCCGCGGTCCAAACCTGCTGGCGAGTCAACGAACTCAAGCTGCTCTTTGATGTCGGGGTCCAACCCTGGGACTTCATGGGCACACCGACCATGTTCATCTCGCACGCGCACCTGGACCACATCGCGGCCCTTCCAGCGTATGTGTCCCGGCGGCGAATGATGAAGATGGATCCGCCGATCATCTACCTGCCCGATTCAGCGGTCGACATGGCGTGGAAGATGTTGCAAACCTTCCGCAGTCTCGATCGTGGCGCGATGCCGTGTGAGTTGATCGGATTGCTGGATGGCGACGAAACCAAAATTGGTCGTGAGTACGTTGTGAAATCCATGAACGTGCATCACACGATCGATGCACTCGGGTTCATCGTCTATCAACGTCGACACAAACTCAAACCCGAGTACCTGGACCTGCCCGGCGAAAAAATTCGCGACCTGAAGATGGCCGGCACCGAAATCACGACCGAGCAACGCGTGCCCGTGTTCGCATACACCGGCGACACGTCACCCAAGGGATTGGACAACAATCCCGAGTTCTATGAGTCCAAGATTCTGATCAGCGAACTCACGTTTGCTGCGCCCGAACATCGCCGATCGAAAATCCATAAACATGGTCACATGCACGTGGATGACTATCGCGAACGAGCGGACAACTTTCAAAACGAATTGATCATCGGGTCTCACGCCAGCACGCGTTACACCGACGTCCAAATCCGACGCTTTGTCAAGAAAGCATTGCCCGGCATGCTGGACGACCGGCTGAAACTTTGGATCTAACATGACGTGCATTCCTCCCGGCGGCTGGCCCCAACCACAGTCGCTGTATGTGCACGTTCCGTTCTGTCGTCATCGTTGCGGTTACTGCAACTTCAGCGTGATCGCTGGTCGCGACGAGCTGCAAGATCAATACATTGATGCCGTCGAGAAAGAACTCAATGGCATCGACAACTCCTTGCGAGAATTGCCGCTGCAAACAATCTTCTTGGGCGGTGGCACGCCAACGCGTTTGTCAGCCGCACATCTGCAACGACTGCATCGCGCGATCTCGAATGCATTCCGGATCACGGATGACGCTGAGATCACCGCGGAAGCCAACCCCGAAGACATCTCGCCCGAGTGCCTGGATGCTTTGCAAGCCATTGGCGTCAATCGAATCAGCCTCGGCGTTCAGTCGTTTGACACCGAAAAACTGCGATGCCTCGAACGCGGCCATGACGAATCCATCGCACTTTCTGCGATCGAATCCGCTCACCAACGAGTCGGCAATGTCTCGATCGATCTGATCTTTGGTGCCCCGAACGAATCTCTCGCGACTTGGCAAAAGGATTTGTCGATCGCGGCAGCCTCCTCGATCTCGCATGTCTCCACCTATGCCCTGACATTCGAAAAAGGCACGTCCTTCTGGTCACGGCGTTCGCGCGGCGATCTATCGGAAACTGATGAGACGCTGGAACTGCAAATGTACGAAGCCGCTCAACAGCAATTTTCAAGCGACGGTTGGCTGCAATACGAGATCAGCAGTTTCGCAAGAGCTGCCACGCGATGCCAACACAACCTGGCTTATTGGGCGGGACGTGGTTGGCACGCCGTTGGTCCCGGAGCAGCACGCTTCGTCGACGGTCGACGCGAAGTCAATCATCGCAGCACGACGACGTATCTCAAACGCATGCTGGCCAGTGGAAATGCAACCGACGAAACCGAGACCATCACGCTGGGACAGTACGCTCGTGAACTGGCGGCGTTTGGCGTGCGTCAACTCGACGGGATCGATCTTTCCACGATTGATGACCGCACTTCAATCAACCTGGAAACCTTGCTTGCGAAAACGCTGACGACACTTCAGTCGATGGAATTGGTCACGCACGAAAACCACCACCTCAGGCTCACCCGTCGCGGCATCTTGTTTGCGGACACCGTCGCAACCGCTCTGCTGTCCGAGCCAGAGTAGAACCGTTGACCTCAACTGTTTGCGTGGCTGGGTCGCTTCGTAGAAACACAGGATGCGAATGAAAGCAACGTCAACATCTTTGCTTCACGCGATGGAAGATCAGGAAGACCGTTTGTTTGAACCTCGGGATGGCCCTGCAGGGAACGTTGCCCGACGGAACAATTGAGGACAATTGTTCTACTCTGTGGAAGCGGCGTTCAACTCTGTTTGCGTTTGCGATACTCCGTCGGCGACATCTTCATGATCCGCTGAAAACTTCGACTGAAGTGTGCGTGGTCGTAGAAGCCGCAACTTTGCGCGATCGTGGTCACACGCTCGTCCGTTTCTCGCAACCATCTCGCCGCGTTCTCCACTCGAACACGAATCAAATACTGTCGTGGTGAAGCGCCAAACGCCAATCGGAATCGCCGCTCAAAATGGCTTGCCGACAACCCTGCCATCTCAGCCAAGTGCCCCGTCGGAATGTCTTCGCGATAGTGAGCGTGGATGTACTGCATCACATTTTCCAACGAGTCCGCGCTGCCCGATTGCATCCGCTCGACTTGACGTGAAAAACCGGCCACACCGATCACACGTCCACGACGATCCTTCAGCGGAATCTTGCTGGTCGTGACCAACCGCGGCGACCCCGCTTCTTCGGGCGCACTTTCGATTCGGTTGATGATCGCTTCCTTCGATTCCATCACCTGCAAATCGTCTTCGCGGTATTCGTCCGCCCGTGTCTTCGGAAAGAAGTCGTGATCGGTCTTTCCGATTGCTTCCGACTCAGACAACACGCCGCAGTACTCACAGCCGCGGCGATTGAGCGCCATGAACCTGCCCTCGCGATCTTTGACGAAAAACGACACATCGGGCATCCAATCGAACAGCTTCAATATCTCCTGCCCGGGAGCCAAGCGAGCGAAAAACGCTTGTCTATTGAGTGTCTTTTTCATGCTGCTTTTTTACACAAGAATAATCGCTTCATGCAAGACAGCCAGCGTTTTCCCAGCGAAACTAGCCTGCGAGATCATTCATTCCCGAGCGGGACCACGCTTCGCTCGCATCCCATCGCCTCTGCTGGATCTTGAATTTGTCCCAGACACCCCGCCGCAACTTCTTGCAAAAATCCGCCGTCACCGCTCTCGCCGCGACCGCTGCCACTCGCACGTTGACCGCCGCGCCACCCAAGGACGAACCTGAGATCATCGGGCACGGTGACTATCGCTATCGCGTGATTCGCGATTGGGCCCAAATCAGCTCACTCCGAACGCCGCTGCTCAACTGTCACGAAATGGTGCAAGACAAAAGCGGTCGGCTGTTCATGATCGGCGACCACACCGACAACAACATCCTCGTCTTTGACAAGTCCGGCAAGCTTCTGGATGCCTGGGGAACCATCTTCCCCGGCGGTCATGGCCTCAGCCTGATGGACGAAGGTGACGAAGAGTTCCTGTTGATCACCGATGGAGGATGGACGCTGGATCGCAACGGCAAAGCGATCCGCAACAACGGCCGCGTGACCAAGATGTCATTGGACGGCCGCATCCTGTTTGACATTGGGCACCCACAAACCATTGGCATCTACAACGCCGGCGATCCGTTCTGTCCAACCGAGACCACAGTCGGTCCCAATGGCGACATCTACGTGGCTGATGGCTACGGCAAAGACTATGTGATTCAGTACAACAGCAACGGCGAATACATTCGCCACTGGGGTGGGCACAACAACGAAGACCCCAACATGAATCTGAAGAACGCCCACGGAGTCGCACTCGACACCCGTGACCCGAATCAACCTTTGATCGTCTGCACCTCACGCAGTGAATGTTGCTTCAAGTACTTCACGCTGGACGGCCAGTACGTGAAGACAGTTTCACTGCCGAACATGCGAGTCTGTCGCCCGGTCATCGACGACCAAAACTTGTACGCAGGAGTCTGCTGGTCCCAACCACGTTCGGGAGGGTCGCCTTGGGCCGGTCACACGGGATTCATGACCATCTTGGAAGGCGACCAAGTCGTTTCCAACCCAGGCGGTTCCGAACCCGAGTATGTCGATGGCGTGCTCCAAAAGTCATACCAACTGGAAAGCCAGCCGATCATGCACGGTCACGATGTTTGCGTCGACGAAGACAAGAACCTGTACGTGTGCCAGTGGAACGCCAACCACACGCCGCCGATCAAACTCGAACGCATTTAGTCTGCGCCGAAGTCTGTCCGCCCGGCCCTCCGGCACCCCTGCACCCTTCCCCACAGTTGCTAGTTCAGCATGTTCGTTTCGATTCGTTCTTTCCTACTTTTGCTTCTCGTTTGGCCGACGGTGAGTTGCACCGTTGCCTTCGCGGCCAACGACATTGATTTCAACCGTGACATCCGCCCGATTCTTTCGGACCGTTGCTACTTCTGCCACGGTCCCGATGAAGCCACTCGGGAAGCGGACCTGCGCTTGGATATCCGCGAAGACGCGGCGTACGTTTTGGAATCGGACGAACTTCTGGATCGTGTTCAAAGCGATGATCCAGACCTCGTGATGCCACCACCGCACGCGAATTTGGAACTGACCGACGAGGAAAAAGATCTACTGAAGCGTTGGATCGAAGAGGGAGCTCCTTACGCGGCACATTGGTCGTTCGAAAAATTGCCTCGCACGGTGGAAATACCGCAGGTCAAACAGACTGAATGGCCCAAGCAAACCATTGACCAATTTGTATTGGCGAAGATCGAAGCAACCGGGCATGAACCCAACCTGGAAGCGGATCCATTGCGATGGTTGCGGCGAGTCACCTTGGACCTGACCGGATTGCCACCGTCGGCGGAAGCCATCCGGAACTTCGAGCAAGCCGTCCAAACCGATCGCGAAAAAGCGTTCGCCGATGCGGTCGATCAATTGCTGCAATCATCCGCGTTCGGCGAACACATGTCGATCGCGTGGCTCGACGTCGCTCGCTACGCCGATTCCTATGGCTATCAAAGCGACAAGCTCAACACCCAGTGGCCCTACCGTGACTGGGTCGTTCGCGCCCTGAACCAAAACCTTCCGTACGACGATTTCTTGACCTGGCAAATCGCCGGCGACTTATTGGATGACCCCACGCGAGACCAGCGACTGGCGACCGCGTTCAATCGCATTCATCGCCTGAACAACGAAGGCGGCGCGGTCTTTGAAGAATGGCGAATTGAGAATGCAGCCGATCGAGTTCACACCTTCAGCACCGCCGTGATGGGACTGACATTGGAATGTGCACGTTGCCACGATCACAAGTACGACCCGATCACCGCTCGTGAATTCTATTCGCTCTCAGCATTCTTCAATTCGATCGACGAGAGCGGCGTTTACGACCGTACCGAGAAAGTCCCTTGCCCGTCGATGCTGCTTCCTACCGAAGAAGAATCCGCGGCACTTGAGCTGGCGCGCACCAAATTGGCCACATCCGAACGCGAATACAAATCCGTTTCCGCGGATGCCAAGAAGCGTTTCCATGCCAGCGAAGCAACCTCCATCACCGCCGACAACATTCCCGACCTGCGACTCGCGTTGGCGTTTGATCAAGGTTTCGACAACGCCGTCAAAGCCATTTATCACCCGTCCGAGTCCGATCGATCTTGGGCGAAGATGTGTGACTTGGTGCCCGTCGAAGACTGTGAGATCGCTCGCCTGAATCCCACGCTCGCCGATGACGAAAAAGCCCGCTCGGCTGCCAAAGACGCTTCCAAAGAAGCGACACCAGAAAACCCCGATCCCCCAAGCAACCGGATGGCATTGAAACTGGATGGCGAACGCGGGGTGACCACACATGACATCGAACCACTTGATCGTTGGACACCATTCACCGTTGTTGTCACGCTCAACGATCCTGAACGCTCGCCCGAACGCAGCCTGATCGTCCATCACACTCGTGGAACCGACTGCGGTTACAACGGATACGACCTGACGATCCAAGACGGTCACCTCGAATCACGCATGGCTCGGGTTTGGCCGGGCAACGCCATCAGCGTTCGCACGGTGAAACCCATCCCAGCGAACCAATGGCATCAAGTCGCGGCTACCTATGACGGATCGTCCCAGGCATCAGGGCTGAAGCTTTTCCTCAACGGTCGCGAACTGGAAACGGTGACACTGCGTGACGAGCTGAAAAAATCATGCAACGTCGTGGTGGATCACGGTGGTGAATTCGTGATCGGCCAACGCTTCCGAGCTCGCGGGTTCGCGGGTGGCTTGATCGATGATGTCCGTCTTTACGAACGCAACCTGACATCGCTTGAACTGCAAGTCTTAGCGACGGGCGAAGCTCGACCCGCTGACGCAGCCACGTTCGCATCCGCATGGGATCCAAACGCTCGCAAAGCGTTTGCTCAACTTCGCCAGGCTCGACATGAATTCGTAATGGCCGAAGAAGTTATCCAAGAGATCCCGATCATGCGTGAGATGGACGAACCTCGCGAAACGCACCTGTTGCTACGCGGGGAATACGATGCCGAAACCGACCAAACCACACGGGTCGAACGAACGGTCTTGAAAGCCATCCCGATTCCATTCCCTGAGAACGCTTCCAAGGATCGCCTCGGGTTGGCCCAATGGATCACGCATCCCGAGCACCCGTTGACCGCTCGCGTTGCCGTCAACCGACTGTGGGGAAACTTCTTCGCCGCCCCGTTGGTCCGCACGCCCGAGAACTTTGGTTTGCAAGGAGACCTGCCGACTCATCCCAAGCTTCTCGATTGGTTGGCTCGCGATTTTGTCGATCACGATTGGGACATCCAACGCCTGTGCCGGAACATCGTGCTCTCGGCGACCTATCGTCAAGACTCCCGCTGCACGCAGGAACAGTTCAATAGCGACCCGACCAATCGATTGCTTGCCCGCGGCCCGTCCTATCGACTCGCCGCCGAACAAATTCGCGACCTCGCCTTGGCCGCTTCTGGATTACTGAATCCCGAAATGGGCGGACCTCCGGTGTCGCCTTATCAACCGGGCCAAGACCTCTGGCGAGAATCCAACGGGATGTCGCCGCCGTATCAACAATCGGTTGGCAAATCGCTGTACCGACGGTCGATGTATTCGGTTTGGAAACGCACCGCACCGCTTCCCAACATGATGGTCTTCGACGCATCGTCCCGTGAAGTCTGCACGGTCAAACGATCGCGAACCAACACGCCGTTGCAAGCACTTGTGCTGCTCAACGATGAACAATTCATCGAAGCCGCTCGGGTACTGGCAACCGCTTTGATGAGCAGCGAGGCACCCGAACAACGAATCGAGAACGCTTTCTTGCAATTGGCCGGACGACGTCCCGATGCAACCGAACTGGAAGAACTGGTCAAACTCTATCAACAAGAGCAAACGTTTTTCAAGCAAGACATCGAGACAGCCAAAAGCTACCTGTCGATCGGTGAACGCGAATTACCCAACGACGTATCCCTCGCCGAACTCGCTGCCACGACCTCACTGTGCCAAGTCATCCTGAACTTGGACGCGACGATTTGGAAACGCTAAACAGGCAGATTACCGAATGTAAGACGGGCACTCTTGCCCGTCAGAGTTGCGGGGGTCGGGCAAGAGTGGCCAACCGGCAACAAAATCAAAACCCGACGCGTGAGCGAGGGACCACATCGAATCCCTCGCTTGTGCATTCGGATTGTCAAAGATCCTTCACCCCGTGGTCCCAAATTTCGAACGAGTTCCTCGGCAAACAATCCTGCCTCTTCCCACCCTTCCACGCCACCACCTGTCTCGCCATCTTTCACGCGAGGGAACCCATCATGACTCCTGATTTCTCACTGCAATCCAAACGCCGTGTCTTTTTGAAGCAAGCCACCTCCACCGTCGGTGCCGCCGCACTCGCGCACTTGCTCGGACGTGACATGGCCTCGGCTGAGACACCCACTGCCGATCTTGGCGGGATGCACTTTGCTCCCAAAGCAAAACGGATCATCTACTTGTTTCAATCCGGCGGCCCTGCCCAACAAGACTTGTTCGATCACAAGCCGATGCTCGAACAAATGCACGGACGTGAATTGCCTCCCGAGGTTCGGGGCGAGCAACGCTTGACCGGCATGTCGGTGAACCAAAGCTCGTTGCCGGTCGCGGCTTCCAAGTTCAAGTTTGCTCAACATGGTCAATCCGGTGCTTGGCTGAGTGAACTGCTGCCGTATCACCGCGACATCGTTGACAATATGTGCTTCATCAAATCGATGCACACCGAAGCAATCAACCATGACCCCGCGATCACGTTCTTTCAAACCGGATCGCAGATCGCTGGCCGGCCATCGCTCGGTTCGTGGATTTCCTACGGCCTAGGCAGCGAAAACGATGACCTTCCCGCCTTCGTGGTGCTGGTCACGAAAGGCCAAGGCGGCCAACCGCTTTACTCACGTTTGTGGGGCAATGGATTTTTGGATTCCAAGTACCAAGGTGTCCAATTCCGGGGCGGTGAAGATCCCGTGCTGTATCTGTCCAACCCCGATGGAATTTCACGCGATCATCGCCGTCAACAGCTCGACTCGATCAACCGCTTGAACTCGCACCAGTATCAACGCGAATTTGATCCGGAGATCCAATCGCGGATCGCTCAGTACGAGATGGCGTTCAAGATGCAAACCAGCGTGCCTGACGCGACAGATTTCTCTGACGAACCGGAGTCGACATTCGAATTGTACGGCGAAGACGCCAAGCAACCGGGAACCTTCGCCGCCAACTGCTTGCTGGCTCGTCGATTGGCACAACGAGACGTTCGGTTCATCCAGCTCTACCATCAAGGCTGGGACCAACACTCCAACCTGCCCAAGGGAATCACTGGCCAAGCCAAGGAAACCGACCAAGCGTCCGCCGCACTGGTGAAGGACCTCAAGCGTCTAGGAATGCTGGATGACACCCTGGTCATCTGGGGCGGCGAATTTGGACGCACGTCGTACTCACAAGGCACGTTGACCCCAGGCAACTATGGCCGCGATCACCATCCGCGTTGCTTCACAACCTGGATGGCTGGCGGCGGAACTCGGCCCGGAATGAGTTACGGAACGACGGATGAGTTCAGTTACAACGTGGCCGAAAATGGTGTCCACGTGCACGACTTCAATGCCACGATCCTGAACCTGATGGGCATCGATCACGAGCGACTGACCTACAAATACCAAGGCCGCCGGTTCCGACTGACCGATGTGCACGGCCACGTCGTTCGCGACATTCTGGCTTGAGATCAAAGGCTCTCTTTGGCAGACGACCGTTGCGACGGTCGACCGCGTGTGACGCTTCGCCACAGCTTTTCGAAGCGATCCGTCCTGCAATAATCATTCGTGATCTTTTGCGTATTGGCCCTTGCGATATTTCCTATCCTGACACAACGTCGTTCGCGAGGTGAATTCACCACGACATCAATCCGAGGATAACTCCCATGATGGACGTTGAGATTCTCAGTCGGCTGCAGTTCGCGGGAACGATCATGTTCCACTATCTGTTCCCGCCCCTGTCGATCGGGCTGGGACTGCAGTTGTTTCTCTGCGAACTCGCCTCCTATCGGACTCGCAATCCGGCTTGGGAAGCCGCCGCTCGGTTTTGGACTCGGGTTTTCGCAGTCAATTTCGCGATGGGTGTGTCCACAGGAATCGTGATGGAATTTGAGTTTGGCACCAACTGGGCTGCTTACTCACGATTCGTTGGGGATGTGTTCGGATCGGCATTGGCCGCCGAAGGCATCTTTGCGTTCTTCTTAGAAAGCGGTTTCTTGGCCGTGCTGGTGTTTGGCTGGGACCGCGTCGGGCCGACCATGCACTTGTTCAGCACCCTGATGGTGTTTCTCGGTTCGATGTTCAGCGCGGTTTGGATTGTGGTCGCCAACAGTTGGCAACAAACGCCAGCGGGATACCACATTGTTTGGCATGACGTGCAAGGCGAGTCCATGCCACGAGCAGAAGTCACTGACTTCTGGGCCATGGTGTTCAATCCTTCCTCGGTGGACCGGCTGACGCATACGTTGATCGGTGCTTTTGTCCTGGGAGCCTTCTTCGTCGCGTCCGTATGCTCCTACTACTTGCTCAAACGGCGACATGAAGATTTTGCTCGTCGCTGTTTGTCGATCGCACTGCCCACCGCTCTGGTGTTCACGATTCTTGCCGCCGCAACCGGGCACGACTCAGCACAAAAATTAGTCGAAACCCAACCCGCCAAACTTGCGGCGATGGAGGCTCACTTCGAGACCACCGACGAACCCACCGGGCTCTATGTTTTCGGTTGGCCAGATGCAGAAAACGAGACCGTGCACTTTGGACTGCAGATCCCCTACCTGCTGAGCCTGATGGCTTTCAACGACCCCATGGAACCTGTGCCGGGAATGGACCAAATCCCCACCGATGAACGGCCTCCGGTCTGGTTGCCATTTCAAACGTTTCACTTGATGGTCGGTTTAGGCACCATGATGATCGGCGTCGCGGGACTGGCCTGTTGGTTCTGGTTTCGCGATTCCTTGCCACAGCGACGTTGGTTGCTGTGGGTCATTGTCTTCATGCCCGTTGCCGCGATGACCGCGAATCAAGCGGGGTGGATCACCGCCGAAGTGGGGCGGCAGCCATGGATTGTTTATCCCTCCGTTCAAGACGGTGTGGAGATGATGGGCTTGAGGACCGCCGATGGACTCAGCGAATCCGTGACTGCCGAACAAGTCCTCAGCTCCATCATTCTGTTTGGAATCATCTACTCGATGCTTTTTGCTGTCTGGGTGTTCGTTCTGAACCATAAGATTCAGCACGGCCCCGAAAGCGTCGAGGCATTGTTGGAACACAAACAAACCACGCGAAAAAATTCGATGTCGGAACAGTTTGAACGGACTGGAAAATCACACGGGGGTGACTTTCTCGAGGAGGACTCGACATGAGTTACGAAACCCTGACGTTTGTTTGGTTTGTGTTGCTCGGCGTGCTGTTGTGCGGCTATGCAATCTTGGATGGTTTTGATCTCGGGGTTGGAATCCTTCATCCGTTTCTTGCAAAGACGGATCAAGAACGCCGACTGGTGATGAACTCCATCGGACCGCTTTGGGACGGGAATGAGGTCTGGCTGGTGACCTTTGGGGGCGCCTTGTTTGCTGCGTTCCCCGTTGCTTACGCCACGGTGTTCAGCAGTTTCTATCTCGCGTTCTACCTGCTTCTGACCTGTTTGATCGGCCGAGCCGTCAGCCTTGAGTTCCGTTCCAAAGTTCACTCGCCAACCTGGCGACGACTGTGGGATTTCGGTTTCTTTCTGTCGTCCATTTCCGCCGCGATGTTGCTAGGCGTCGCCGGCGGAAACGTCATGCAGGGAATGCAACTTGGGCCCAAATATCAATACGAAGGCAGCCTGCTGAGCCAACTGGGGTGGTACCCGTTGATGATCGGCCTGCTGACCGTTTCGCTGTTTGCACTGCACGGTGCAATCTACTTGTATCTCAAAACCGAGCATGAACTTCAGAGCCGAGTCCGATCCGCGATCACACCTCTGTTCTATGTGTTCGCGGGAATGTACTTGCTCGCGACCCTTGCCACTTGGTGGCATGTGCCTCATGCCACGGAGAACATTGCCAACTACCCGATCCTTTGGATCGTTCCCATCCTCAACGCTTTGGCTGTTTTGAACATTCCCCGGGCGATGCACCTGGGCAAACCAGCGTACGCGTTCTTTTCTTCCGCGATGGTGATCTTGGCGTTGGCGTCTCTCTTTAGCGTCGCGATCTATCCCAACTTCATGCTGTCGACGATTGACCCCGCCTACAGCATCACACTGGACAATGCTCGAAGCAGCGAAGGCACGCTGAAGATCATGCTGATCATCGCCGGACTTGGAATGCCCTGCGTGCTTAGCTACACGATTGTGATCTACTGGATTTTCCGAGGGAAAGTCCGAATCGATCCCAATAGTTACTGAGCACGGGTTGGTCTTTCGCGCCGCTCATGCACTCTGGTCGAACAGCAACCCATTGAGCGAACGCCCTTGTCGGGAGGAAACACCAAACATCGATTGCAAATTGGACAACGCTTCCTTGGCCACGTTGTAGGCATCCAGCGCGTCAGCATTTTGACTGTCGTACTTTCCGCCCGTCGCCAATTGAAACAGATCGGCCAACGCGTTTTGCGTTGCACTCAGCGTCGTGCCCGTCAAAGGTGACAACTGAGACGCGCGATACGGCTCTGAAGCCGCGCCATCGGCGGTGATGGTGAAGTTGTCAAAGCTGCCACGAAAACCTTCGGCGAGTTGAAAGCCGATTCGAACACCGTCCTGCTCGAATTCATAACGCCCGTTGACCTTTTCGACTTCTTGACCGTTGATCGCAAATTGCTCGCGTTTAGCTGATGCGCTATAGGTGCTCGGAGAACCAGTGCGACGGGTAGCGGTGGCCTCCGAATCAATATCAAACGCGTCGAAGGCACCGAGATACCCGTCAACAAATGCGAGGTCGATCGAACTGTCACCGATGGAAATCGCAAAGGTATCGGTCGCTGACGTGTAGGTTTCGCCGTTGATGGTTGCCTGCCCGTCTTGTCCGTACGCATTGCCATTGCCGTCACCACCTGTGACAGAAAACTCATCTTCCTCTGAACGCAATGTGATTGGGTCGATCGCACCCGAAAATCCTGGTTCAACATCAAAGCTCATCTCAGCAGAATCGATCGTGATGTCAAATTGGTCGCCGTCGGCGATATAGGTCTGGCCGTTGAAGTTGGCCTCTGCATCAACCCCATAAGCCGCTCCAGTTTCATCTGCTCCTGAAAGATCGAAGCTGCCATCCGAGGTGGTCACTTCGATCGGATCGATCGCTCCCGTGAACCCAGACTGCACGTCAAAGGAGTATGAGCCCAGTGAATCCGCATAGTCGACATGGTTTCCGTCGGCGGTCACCGATTCACCATTGATGGTGAGTTGGGCGTCCGTGCCCGAGACGCTTCCATTGCCGTCACCGCCATCCATATTGAACGATCCCGAAGTCACATCCACTTCGACGATGCCCTTGGACCCTTCGCTCTGACTTTCCAATGTCAAAGTGCTTCCTGATACCCTCGCGACCACTCCTGTGTCACCAGTCTGGTCATTGATTTCATCTCGAAGCGAACTGAGCGATTGAAACGTCGACACTTCGATTTCTGCGGTGCCTAATTCACCAGTGAGGTTGAAGGTGGCGTTGCTTGTTGCGGCCCCAAAAAAACCATCGTAAGTCAGTTGTCCTTTGGTGGCCGTTTGGTCGACGGTGCCACTGAGAGTGTTGGTCGAGCGGGGCTCCGATGAGTTCACCGTGAACCCTTGAATTTGAGTTGCGTTGACTCCGTCCACATCGACGTACTGAGTGATGTCGTCCAATGTCACCTGAATGCTTTCCGATGATCCGACCGTTTGCCCACTGAACTGAAGGGTGTCGCCATCAATTGTCGCAGTCACTCCCGTCGATTCCGTCTCCGCATTGATTCGGTCACGAACATCCGTCAGTGTTTCCCCTTGAACGATCGCGAATTGCTCGCTGCCCAGTTCGCCGGAAAGGGTGAACACGGCGGTGTCGACCACCTTGCCTCCACTGCCTTGATATTGCAACTTGGCGGTGTCTGCAGCAGTGTTGACGGTCCCCGACAAAGTGACCTCGGCGCCGTCTGCGATGCTTTGCAAATCAAACCGAGAGATCTGTGCTGCATTGACGCCTTCAATCGTCGGCCGGAACTGACGAACGACGTTGGACAGCCGGATTTCCGCGTCGTCACCACGCAACTGCGATACAAGACGAAGCTCGTTTCCGTTGACTTCTGCTTTGACACCGGTGAACGCAGAAAGATTGTTGATCTTCTCTGCAAATGAAATCAACGATTCACCCCGAGTGGTTTCCACATTGGCGGTCCCAAGATCTCCCGTCAAATCAAAGTTCGCCGATCCGGATACCAAACCGCCAGTGCTGCCTTGATAGGTCAGTCTCGCAACCGTGGCCACCGAGTCCACTTGCCCTTGAATCGTTTTTGAGACGCCTTTCGGCAAACGACTCAGATCGACATTGTCGACCTGCGACTCGTTCACACCAAAGAGCTGATTGTCACCATAGTTGCGTCCGGTGCGGATTGGACGAACGGTCGCTTCCAACGACTGAGAACTTCGCGATGTCAAACGCAACTTCCCATTCAGCTCGATCGCATTGACTCCAACGTTCTTCGAAGAATTAATTTGTTGAGCCATGCCGGAAATGGAACGTCCCGGTTGAAATTGAATCCGCCGTTCCGAATCGCCAACCTTCACATCGAGGGTGCCGCCACCCTGCAACCGCCCCGCATCGGTGATCATGATTTCGGCGTTGCCAGCCTGTTGGGTGAGCCCACCCGAAAAACGAGCCGATGCATTCGGCGGCAGCGAGAGAATCTCCAAGTCTCGGAGCTGACTGGTATCCAGACCACTCACCACGGCGTTCGCAGATCCGCCCAACGTCAGCGATTGCCCAAGATGCTCACTGATTTCAGCCAGGGCCGTGTCGATGCTACCCTGTAGGTTTGTGAATGAACGACCGGTTCGAGCTGCATCCAATAGCTTTTCGCTGATGCCAGCGACCAGAGAATTCACCCGGTCAGACGTGGTGTCCACGCGACGGAAGAGTGTTTCGGATTCGGCCTGAGTGGATGTCCGGGCACTCAGTTGGAAATTCTCGACGAGGAGAGACCGACTAGCGAAACTCGTTGATGTACTGGAGCTGATTGTCATCGTAGGGGTACTTGGATTGGAACAGCAAACTGCCCATGTCTCCTAAGAAGGAACCCCCCGGCCCCAAAACTGACTTTTGCTGAGCCAGCACCTGAACTCTAGGTCAAAAAACGATCTGAAGCCGCACAAACACGCGATTTTTTCCACCATCAAAATCAAAATGACGCCATCGGGAGGCAATTTCGCCGCTACTTTCGAGCCGCAACCTCTCCTCAGCCCAGCGACTCGACCTGTTGGGGCCGCAACCTTCGACAGGTTAAAGTACCGACCTCCCACGTCGTTTTGGCTCAGACGAACGGTTGCCACTCGACCAGTCCCACCACCAAACCACAAGATTTCGTCATGGAAAAAGTGCTGATCGTCATCGGCGATGCCACCGAATTGTTGGACACGATGTATCCGTACTACCGATTGCAAGAAGCCGGATTCCAACCAGTCGTGACCGCACCCGAAAAGCGTCTCTACCAACTGGTCCTGCACGAGGTGAAACCAGGCTGGACAATCACCAAAGAATGGGAAGGTTACACGCTGGATTGCGACGTTCCCTTTTCCGAGGTGAAGGAAGACGACTACGCGGGCATCTTCTTCTCAGGCGGCCGAGCACCGGAGTACATCCGTTACGACAACGACTTGGTGCGAATCACCCAACACTTCTTTGACACCAACAAACCCATCGCCAGCGTTTGCCATGGAGTCGAGATCCCCGCCTACGCCGATCGAGTTCGCGGACGCCGAATGGCCACGGTTGCGAAGTGCCAATTCGACTTAGAAGTTTGCGGCGGCGTCTTCGTTGATGAACCATGCGTCATCGACGGCAACCTCGTCAGCGGACGCACCTACCGCGACAACGGTTTCTACATCGCGCCCTGGATCCAACAACTCGAAGCCGCTCGCGATTCCAAGAGCTAAGCAGACAGGAATTGGCGGACAGAACCATGAGAACCGTTCGGGCGTGAGCCCCGGTTGCACGTTTTGAAGTTGCGATTGTTCGTTGAATAGCCAACGGCCATCTTCAACATAGCCAGCGGGCAACGCCCCTGGACCAGGAGAGCACGGCCCCATTTTGGCCAATGGCCAAATTCAATTCAGAACATGTGGGTTGATGCTGGCCGTTGGCCAACACATTTCCCATCGTTCTCGATTCCTGGGGCGATGCCCCAGGCTACGATGATGAAGGCTTTTGGCCAACAAAACCGAATGCAAAAGAACAACTCCCAGGTGCACCGCCTGGCAATTTGACCTCCGTCCCCTTTTAGCAGGCGCGTCCCCTTTTAGCGGGCCGTCCCCTTTTAGCGGGCGTGGGCGACTGGGTTCGTTCAACTCATTGGCCGATGCGGTGGAAGTACCACACCTGGCTGGACCAATCCGCGGGTGGATGCAAACGAACCTCAGGGCCCGGAACATAGTCGCCGGCTGAGTTCTGGCCCTGAGCCTCGCGGGTCAGCACACCGTCTTCGGGTGCCCATCCGTTGACCAATCGAAAGCCACCGTTGCCGGCCGGAATGAAGAACCATTGCTGGCTCGTCCAAGCTTCATTGAGGGCCTGCATCCCGACGGTGCTGCCGGGAAGAATTTGACTGGGATCGTCGTTGGGGTCGGGCTGCCGAGTCAGATAATCCGCCCCATCGCCCCACAGGTTGCGAATGCGATAGGCACTCGCATCAATCCGTTCCAATTCCCACTTCAAGCTGGACCACGTCTCGGACTGATCGTCCAAGCGCTCGGCATAAACGTCGGTGCCCGGAACGAACTGGCCATCTGAATTGGGTTGGCCAAAGCGAGCCAAGTAGGACGTTTCCCACTCCCAACCGCTCGTCACCCGGTAAGTGTCAAAAGGCCGATTCAAAAGCGTCGCCTGCATCTCCAAATACGCCAACTTCGGCGAGATCGGAACGACGCCATCGCCGCCTGCGATCGGTGTTGCGAACATCGATGTTCCGGGTGGAATCACCGTGTCCGAGTACCCCGGACGACGATCCGCCAAAGTCAATGTGAAGTCCGTGTCCTGCAACCAAGAGGTCTCATCGGTGTAGTCCCACATCAAGAACGACTTGCACGCAGGTTGCTCGAGCGCGATCTGCAACAGGTTCGAAAACACGCGAGCTTGTCGCTGAAGTTGTTCCTGCGACGGCGGGCTGCCCGATGGATCTTCCGTGTGCACGGCGGCCACATCGCATTCGGTGATGAAGACCTGAAAACCCTCGTTGGCAAACCGCTGAAAGTTTTCGCGGATGCTGTCGTAGTTGGGTTCGTAACGGAGATCGAGCCAGTGGTTTTGAAAACCAACTCCGTCGATTGGAACACCTTGGTCTCGCAGTCGCTTGCACAACGCCAATAACCGATCCGATTTGTCGTTGACCGTTTCGGCGGAGTACTCATTGAGAATCAGCAACGCATTGGGGTCGGCATTATGAGCCCACTCAAACGCTTTCGCGATGTAGTCCGGCCCCATCGCCGCGTACTCTTTGTACGGCACGAAGTTCTCACCTGTACCAAGCCCCATCCGAAGTCCATCGGCATCCATCACATCGCCGTTGTCACCAATGACTTCGTTGACAACGTCCCACACCCAAACACCGCCGGACACACTGCCCGCCATCGTCGAGGTGTACTGCTGCAGAACTTGCTCGACGTCTTCGTTGGGAAGGTTTTGAAACCAAGGCAGTCGAACATTCTCGGTCGGATAGACCAATACATGAGCGTGAACCTGCATTCCGTTCTGAACCGCCCAAGCAACGTTTTGAGTCAGTCCCGAAGTATCGATCGGTTGAGCCGGATCGGTCCAAGGACCAAATGGCATGAACGCCTTTGCCGTCACCGCATTGAACTCCGAACGAGCCAGATCAAGGGCCGGCGTGTCGAGTGAGTCGGTGTCGTACCCGCCCATCACTCCGCCGATGGCGAAGTTGGGTGGAGCCAACTCCTTCAGCCGATCACCCGGAAACACCCCTTGGGCTGACGCCTGCCGGTGGACTCCCAACACAAGCGAAAACAGAACCAAGCACGAAACAAACAACGATCGATGTTTTGAGGAGAACATGATGCGACGGCCACTGGAATCATCCGGAAAATGGAGATCCTTTGGACCTCGCCTTCGCACAGATTGTAGACCGACCCGATCAGGAAGTCTTGGATTCGATCGATGCTCAAAATTTCCAATTCGCTTCGATAAATACCGCGTCATGCAAATCGAATTCAATCGTATCCTGCTCGTACTCGAGCGAACGGTTGAAGACGTAGCCGACCTCCACGCCCCATCCCCGATTGCCGGTCACCAAAGTCTCATAGCCACCAAAGACCCGAAGGCCATTCACGGTCAATTCATCGCTCTGGCCGTCTCGGGCACCACCTTCGCGGGTCACCGCCCACGTGTTGCCGCCGATCGAACCGCCGACAAAGGCCCAGCCTTCCGCCTGGCCTGGATCGACCCACAACCGTCGATTGATTTGCGGTCGCGGCATCATCAAATCAATCTTCCATTGCGGCGTCGGCGTCCAACTCAAACCAAACGCTGGCAACACACCGAGGTCACTGCGATCAAAGTACACCGCCCCCAATGACAGGCTCAGATCGTCGCGGCACTGCCAATTGACCAGTCCCAGCCCAAACAAGCGAAACGCCTTGTCACTCGTTGTGAAATCACTCCGAACAGACGGCGTAGCAATCACAATCGTCGAGACTCGTTCGTTCCACTTCTTACGGTGAAACAACGTGACACCAGTGCTGTAGAGCGTCTCAGGAGCATCCATGCCCGACAGACCGCTGAGATGGTCGGCACGAAAGAATGGACGCACACCGAGCAGGTTGTCGAGACTTCCCAAAGGAATGCCCGTGCTCAGGCGAACCTCCCAAAACGTCTCATCGAGCCCGCCAGTCGTTCCGGGGCCGACGGGAGAGCCACTGCCATCGGTCAGGAAACCGCCCAGCAATTCGCCACCTTGGAAGATTCCACGACGGAAGTTTTCGAGCTCAATCTCGGGCGGATCACCCGCCGACCATTGATTGGGCAGGTACTGCAGCGACACCGGTTGAGATGGCAACGCTTGCGTGACCGGAGGCTGGGCGTGAGCGATCCCAGCGGTGAACCAAAGAAAGCAACCACCCAGATCAAACGATTGCACTCGGCTGACGGTGCGAGATCGATACCGTGTGGCCTCATCCATGAGGTTTCACTCGTTCAGATGGAAATAGGGCTGACAGGAATCGAACCTGCACTCCCGAAGGAACTAGATCCTAAATCTAGCGCGTCTGCCAGTTCCGCCACAGCCCCGTGGCAACCAAACTCCAGTCTGGTCGTGTCTCAGTGCAAACCGTGCACGCATTCGACATGCGAGTCGAACATCGTTGCACGGTTGCTTCTCTCTCTTCTGGCGTTTTGCACTGCGGATTGCAACGCCAAAAATGTCGCAGTCCAGATCAACCGGCGCCGGGTTCACCACCTTCTGCAGCAACCGTTGGCACAACCCAAACCTTGAGGCTGGCGTCGACTTCGCTGTGCAGGTGAATTTTCACGGTGTACAGACCGAGTTCTTTCAAAGGACCTTCCAAACGGATTTGGTCTTGAGCCAAGGTGATGCCGCTGGCCTTGAGAGCATCGACGATTTCGTGAGGTCCGACACTGCCGTACAGATGACCTTCGTCGTTGGCGTTGGCTACAATCGTGATCGACTGCTTGGCCAATTCGTCGGCTTGTTCGCGGTAGCTTTTCAGCTTTTCCAATTCGATCGCACGCAATTTTTCGCGGTGCTTTTCGACCATTCGTTTGTGGTGGTCAGTCGCGATGGTCGCCAAGCCTTGTGGCAACAAGTAGTTCAACGCGTAACCGGATTTGACTTCGACCAAGTCACCTTGGCGTCCGAGGTGTTCCACGTTGTGGATCAACAGCAGTTCGATACCGCCGTTGGGTCCTTTGGGGAGACGCTTGAAGTGGCTATTCGCACGACGAGTCGCTGATTTTGACATGGTTCAGGGTCGAAGAAAAAGGGTTCTGATTCGGGTTGATCGGAGAAAACGCACGCGTCAGGCGGAGGTTTTTGACTTAGAACGGGATATCCGGTTCGTCGTAACCTGGGCCGTTTCCGGTCGGTTGTGAATCATGCGAGGAAGGAGTATTGGAATTGACGTAATTGGAAGGTTGCGAGTCGACCCGAGACGCACCCGAATTGGGTCGAGAGGCAGCGGGTCGTCCGCCTCCACCGCCGCCACCAGAATCACTTCGGCCGCCGATCATCTGCATGCGTTCGCCGATTACTTTGACCTTGGAACGCTTCTGACCGTCTTTTTCCCATGTATCCTGCTTCAGACGGCCTTCGACGAAGATGGGTGAGCCTTTGGAAAGGTATTCACTGGCAACTTCTGCGGTGCGTCCAAACAACGTGATTTCGAAGAACGAGACGTCTTCGACCCACTGTCCATCGGACGCTTTGCGTTTTTCGTTGACTGCGATTGAGAACTCCGCGACGGCCATTCCACTGGGCAAGTAACGCAGTTCAATGTCGCGGGTCAAATTGCCCATCAACATCACGCGGTTAAAACTTGCCATGGTTGAGTCCTCCCGGAATTCAAATCAATCGTGATCAAGCATCAGCGGTTTCAGCAACCGCTTCGCCGGAGTTTTCGGACGATTCTTCTTCAGCACCTTCCGCACCGGTTGGCCCGCTGAAGTGTTCACCACGAGCGTTCGCCAAAATGGGCTCAACCAAGCGTGGGTCCAACTTGATTGTCAGTTCACGGATCACAGGCTCCGCCAATGCGAAAGCTCGCGCCAACTTGGTCAAATTTGGACCTTCCATGCTGAAATAAATCAGGTAGTAGGTGCCCTTTTGGTGCTTGTCGATTGGATAAGCGAGCTTTTGCTCCATCCACATCCGGCTGACTTGCACTTCACCACCGTTTTCGGCGATCAGCTCTTCGAGCTGCTTCGCGACTCCACCGGGGTCGCGTGCGTAGTGGTTGCTATCGAGGATGAAAAGCGTTTCGTAAGTGTTGACTTTTGCCACGGGACAGATCGCGGGAGGTGCGGGAATGGGAAAAAAAGTGACTAAGCGCCGCTGGCGGCATTGTAACGGTTCATTGCTTCCGTCACTCCGTTGGCCACCCAGCAAGCGGTGGCGTCGCAGGAATGCACGATGGCATGTTCCATTTCTTCGAGTTCAGTTTTGTCAAACTTGCCCAAAACATAATCAGACACCTGCCATTTTGCTGGCGGACGTCCGATTCCGATCTTTAGTCTCGCCCATTGCTCGCTGCCTAGGTGACGAATGATGTCGACCAGGCCTTTTTGACCACCAGCAGAACCAGATCGACGCAATCGAACGCGACCGGTTTCGAGGTTCAAGTCATCACAAATGACGAGGATGTCTTCCAAGGAAAGTTTGTAAAAATCAATTGCCTTGCGGACACTTTGCCCACTGGCGTTCATGTAGGTATGCGGGCAAAGCACCAAAACCTTTTCGTTTTCGATGCGACACTCGCTGATTTCTCCCTCAAATTTGGTCGTCGGGGGAGAACCGACAAACCGACGCACCAGGGCGTCGGCGACCATGAATCCGATGTTGTGTCGGGTTTGATCGTATTTCCGACCAGGATTCCCCAAACCGACGACTAATTTCACTCGTCTGCTTCGCCGGAACCCTTGCTGATCACTTCAGGTTCCGCCAAGGCGTCGCCTGCTTCAGCGATTTCTTCATCGCGTCGAGCTTAGATGTGTGCAATCACCGTGTAGCCGTCGGTGATCAATTCCACACCCTCCGGCAGCGTCAGATCATTGGCCGTTTTGTGTTGACCAACCCCCAGTTCGCTGACCTCCAAAACCAAGTGGTCCGGGTTCGATCCAGCCGAGCAACGAATTTCAACTTCGTGAACGTTTTCAAGCAACATGCCACCTTCGCGAACGCCAACGGCTTCACCGTGTTGCACGATCGGCACGCTCAATTCCACTTTTTCCTTCAGGTTGACCCGAATCAGGTCCATGTGCAGCACTTCAATCCCCAAGGGATCCCACTGCATGTCGCTGACCAAAGCGGTCTCTTCAACATCGCCAGCCAATTGAACTGTCTTGCTGTGGTGACGCAGCAGGCCTTTGACCTGAGCCGAAGGAACCGCCAAGTGTTCGTTGGCTTCGCCGTGACCGTACAAAACTGCTGGAACATGACCGTCGCGACGCAAACGGCGAGTGGCGGCCGTGCCGGTGGATTCACGTTTGGTGACTTGAATGACGTCCGTCATAACGGGGACCGACCTGGGCAAAAAAAGTGGGTATGGAAGGGGAAAACCGCTGTGAAATCGTGTTCGCAGCCATCATCGTTGAATCAAAAACGGCACTTTGAGAAGTGCGATTCCGAACACGGGGCGCGGGATTCCTGGCGGAGCAATTTTTCGAAGCACGGCAGTATGCCGATTTCCAGCCTGTCTGCAAGGCCAAAACTACCTGTTTTGCGTCCTCGATCCAGTTGCACTGGCAATGGCATCGTTGATCGCTTCCAGCATCTGACTCAACTCGGCTTGGTCAAACGTTCGGTTTCCCAGGTGCTCTCGCAAAGCAGAGGTCCAGGGAACGGACGTTTTTCCAGGCAATTGCTGCAGCGCAAAAGCTCGATCGCTGGGGATCGTCCAGGAGATTTCGTTTCCATCGACATGAATCGCACGATCCTCCACCGTATCAGCCGGAATGAGGTGAATCGGCATCGCAGCCTCAATCGCCCACCGCTTCGCCCCCGGCGGCGTGCGTTCTTCGTTCAGCAACCAAACCGCCATGGCGGTCCGCCCCGTTTGGGGATGCGTCCAAACCAGATGCCGCATTCGACGATCAACGTGCTGGTTGTTGATCGACATCAACGCGGTGACATCGAAGACGATCAGCGACGTGGTTTGAATCACCACAATCGGCGGATCCATCATCGCTTCGTTTTTGGCCAACACCCGACTGGCGATCATTCCGAGGTCTGCGCCCAGCGATTCGGCTTTCTCTGAGTTGACGATCGTCGGACGCTTGCCAATCCGATACGAATGCCCCATCCCCACTTCACGGAGCTGGTGCTCACTGTTCTCTTGAACGACGGTGGCCATGATTGCCAACCCAAACAGACTGCTGTTCTGACGCACCAAGTCGGTGACGTCTCCAACGTCACCATGGGTCAGCTTGGGCGTGCCCAAAAACAACAGTTGATTGAATCGATCTCGCGGCATCGACTGGGCCACCAAACCAGGCGGCAGTCGCACGACCCCGGAGTCGATGCCCCAAGTCGCTTTGGCCTGCGGTTGCTGGGCCGCGACCGAACGCATGCCAAGCACTGATGGCAGCAGCACGCTCGCGAAAATCAGACCACCCCAAACGGCAAACGCCAAACCAACCTGAAGCAGGCGGGTTTGGCGATGCGAGTCAGATTCCAAAAGGATTCGTTCCATCGGGAAGTCAAAGTGCTCAAGCACTCTTGGTCGTTGGCATTTTGAACAACTCTTGCTTCCCGGTCACGATCGCTTCGTCGATCGTGTAGACCTTGCCGTCTTCTTGTTCGGGCAGGTCGTACATGATGTCCAGCATCACGTCTTCCATGATGCCCCGCAAACCACGAGCCCCGACGCCCTTGTCGACCGCTTTTTGAGCAATCGCGTGCAGGGCTTCTTCGGTGAACTCGAGTTCGCAATTCTCCATCGCGAACAACGCTTGGTACTGCTTGACCAGCGAATTCTTGGGTTCGGTTAGAACTTGAATCAGACCTTCCAAGTCGAGCGGTTGCAGGTAACTGATGACCGGCATCCGACCAACAAGCTCCGGAATCAAACCGAACTTCAGAATGTCTTCGGTTTGGACCTGAGCGACCAATTCACCCGCGGTTTGCTCGTTGCGAACGTTAGCACCTTCACCGAATCCGAGCGTGCGATGACCCAGACGACGGCGAATGATTTCTTCAATCCCGACGAACGTTCCGCCGCAGATGAACAGAATGTTGCTCGTGTCCAACTGGATGTACTGCTGCTCGGGATGCTTGCGTCCGCCTTGCGGTGGAACGTTGGCGACGGTGCCTTCCAGCATTTTCAACAGACTCTGCTGAACGCCTTCGCCCGAGACGTCACGAGTGATCGAGACGTTGCCGTTGGTGCTGCCGATTTTGTCCACTTCGTCGATGTACAAAATCCCACGCTGAGCGGCTTCGACATCGAAGTCGGCTGCGTGCAACAATTTGAGCAACAAGTTCTCGACGTCTTCACCCACGTAACCGGCTTCGGTTAGCGTGGTCGCATCGCCGATTGCAAACGGCACATTCAACATGCGAGCGAGTGAGCGAGCCAGCAGCGTTTTGCCGCTGCCAGTTGGCCCGGCCAACAGGATGTTGCTCTTCTCGATCTCGACTTCGCCGTTGCTGCCATCAGCGCCATTGCTCAGTCGCTTGTAGTGGTTGTGAACAGCCACCGCCAAAACACGTTTGGCAGAGCCTTGTCCGATGACATAGTTGTCCAGGTGCTCAACGATCGACCGCGGCGACGGGATATCGCTGAATAGTGACTTGGACGGACCGCGACGACGTTGTTCCTGGTCCAGAATGGATTGACACAAGTCAATGCACTCGGCACAGATGTAAACGTCTCCGGGGCCTTCGACGAGGGGACCGACGTCACGGTAACTCTTACGACAGAAGCTGCAAAACGCATTCTTCTTCGTCGCTGCGCTGCCGCGGCGAGAGTTCGAAGTTTCCTTGGTGGGCATACACGACTCCTTACTTTTATGAGTCCAACATTGCGAGCTCGTCCCTCGGCGTCGGCGGATGACGATCAATGAGGTTTTCGCGAGCAATCGAGCGTCGACACCGAATTCGGCGTTCACGCTTGATTGTACGCGATTCCTCGCATCCACCGAACATTGAAGGCTCGTTCTCGCAAAAGAACTCGACACATCGAACGGATCGGCCACGACTCGAATGCTTTTCAACACCTTGTGACCCGGATTTGCATCCGAATCAACCCGCGCCGAAGGAACATCCTTGTCCTCGAAGCTCGAGCCACTCGTGGTTTGGTAATGGGTTTCATCTGGTGTCGATGATTGGTATGCCCATGAATTGGGAGGGCGAATCATCAACGGCGTTATTGGGTGACAACAAGATCGGTTGTTTTCGACAGCTCACCATTTTTCCGGTGCCTTGATCGTTCAGGTTCACGATTCGTTCTCGCCCGCCTCGTCGGAACGAAGCGGAGGAAAAGAACCGGGACCGGAATCGGCCTGGGAGGCGGAGGGAACCGGAGGATCAGTTGTCGAAGCGGAAGTTGACCGCGTTGCTGCTTGTATAGTTCGGAATTCCTCTTCGCTGATGTCACCTTTGCGTCGCATTTCTTCCAGGTTTGCGAACACTTCTGGGGTGTCTAGCTGGTCGTCAGTGTTGTAGTCGCGCAACCTTGCCAACACCCAAAATGCGAGTGCAATCAAGATGGCTAGAACCACTAGAGCAATGCCAGCCTGCACGGCCGGTTTTGCAATCACATCTGTCACAACCGAGACTTCGTTCATAAGTGCTGACTTGGAAGTTCGACACCGTCTCGAACTCGCGGACGAGTCCTCGCCGGTGCACTTTGATCATAGGAGTGTCCTGGTCGGACGGTCCACTTGCAATTGTCGCAAAAAACAAGGCTTTCAGGTTTCACGAATCCCGTTTCACGCCCGCTCGCATGCCTGACGCCACCACCGGCACTGCAAAAGGTGCTGCATTGCTAGACGCGGAATTCGCAGGCCTTGTTCACTGTGCCCCTCGACCCGAGCGATCACGGGCCCAGCGAATCCCATTTTCCCCAATGTCTCGGAGACCCGCCGAAGCGACAGCTCGCCCGTGCCGATCGGCGTGTCGTCTCGCCCGACCGTCCCCAGCGGCAATTCGCGAGGCGGCGGGCCCGGCCACCGATGATCGCACAAATAAACGAGCTTCAACCGTTCTGCGTTTCGCTGCAGCCGCGCTCCCAACGGCATCTCCCCCGCCGCAACCATTTCACCCAAATCGGCCGCCAACCCCAATTCGACCGTCGGGGACAACCACTGACACATTCGCTCAAACTCAGCGACGCTTGAAATCGCATGCCCGGTCGCGGGCCGCAGTGCAATCGAAACGCCCCGTTTCTCGGCATACGAAGCCAGCGATTCCAGCCTCGCGGCCAATCGCTCCAAATCCGATTCGCTCAATCCTGGCGAAAATTCGTCTCGTGGCCAGACGCCTGATCCCAACGTCAACACGGTTCCCGGACGCCGTTCGGCCATCCGAATCCAGTGCTGGCACCACTGAACGGTGGTCTGCACCAAATCTTCATCTGGATCGACCAACGACGGCATCGCCGCTTTCTCGCTATCCAGCACAAACGGTGATTCGGTGTCGATCACGACCTGACAACGATGCAATCGAGCTTCATCTAGAAAGCGATCCCAGGAGTCTTTTTCCGCTCCGCTCTCCGCGTTCAATGAAAACACACCGCCAGCGGCCCCCTGCTCCCAGGCAAAAATTCCCCGCCGCGGGCGAACGGCGATGCAGCGGTACCCCATCGACGCCAACGATTCGACCACCGAGATCGGGTCGTGCAACAGCAACCCGCCCGCGTGGTAACCCGGTGTCATCGACATGATGGTAACCTTGCGTCTTGAATCATCGCTCCCTTTCGGTGGCTCCCAAACGGATTCATCTGGCAGTGAACAGACAAACCTCGAAGAATGTGCGAATGGCTCAGCGTCCAACGGGCACTTTGCTCGGTGGACGACAGTCCAACTTCCGAGCAGTCCCGCTCAAAGCTTGGTTGCCGTTCCCGCCCCGCCTTCGCTCCACTCGCTTTCCACTGTAGCTGAATCTCCATGTCAGATTCTCCCACCGCATCGTCCTCCACCGACAACCCGTACGACGTCGGTGATGCGACAACGCCAACCAACGTGGATCCGGGCATCCAAACGACGAACGACGGTCCAATCGATTCGCTCAGTCACCCTTCGTTCATCGGTTTCATCGCGACCCAGTTCTTTGGCGCGTTCAACGACAACCTGTTCAAACAGTTGCTGCTGTTGCTCGCCATCCCCACCGCGGTCGCGGCAACCGTCGCGGATGGGACTGTGATCGAAGGAGCCGCTGCGGTCGAAGTCTCCGGCGAGCTGACGGATGGACGCGCTGCAAAACCAGCCGGCGGAGGTGACTTGCAAGGGATCGCGACGGTGGTCTTCGGGTTGCCATTTGTTCTCTTCGGCGGCTTGGCGGGATACCTGGCGGATCGGTACAGCAAACGCACGATCATTGTGACCAGCAAGGTCGCCGAGATCGTCATCATGGGACTCGGTCTGCTTGCGTTCCTCGCCACGCCGATGATCGGATTCGCCGGACTTTGGATTGTGCTGTTCTTGATGGGCCTGCAAAGCACGTTCTTTGGCCCCGGCAAATACGGCATCATGCCGGAGATGTTGTCAGGCAACCAACTCAACCGCGGCAACGGCTTGGTTTTGATGACCACATTCATCGCGATCATCATCGGCACCGCGGTCGCCGGTCCACTGAAGGATTCGATCGTGCCGGCGGGAGTCCCACAAATGGAAGCCGCCTCCGGTTTGTGGATCGGTTCGCTGGTGTGCGTTGGGATCGCGGTGGTCGGAACGGTCACCAGCTTGCTGATCATTCGTCTGCCTGCCGCGGATCCAACCCTAAAACTCAAAGCTGAATACTTGGCCATCCCGAAAGCGATGCGGACACTTTTGAAAAAAGACACGCCATTGTTGATCGCCTTGCTGGCGTCCTGCGTGTTTTGGTTGATCGCCGGCCTGACCATCCAGGCCGTCAACTCGCTTGGCAAAACCCAACTCGAAATTTCTGACACAAAGACCAGCCTGATGGTGTCCCTGATCAGCGTCGGCATCGCCGCCGGCGGCGCTGCGGCAGGTGCTCTGAGCCGAAAACTGTCCGACAAAGTCGTGATCCAAATCGGCATGTGGGGCGTTGTCGCGTTCTGTGCCGTGCTCGCGATTTCGCTTCCCGGCGGCCGACACCTGCTGGGCTTTGGCGGTTCGATTCCCGTGCTGATCCTGCTCGGTGCATCGGCGGCGTTTTTCGCGATTCCGATTCAAGTGTTCCTACAAGCCCGCCCGCCCGAGGAACTCAAAGGCCGCATGATCGCGGTCATGAACCAAGCCAACTTTTTCGCGATCGTGATGTCAGGCGTGCTGTATCAAATCCTCAACTCGATTCTGACCTCCGCTGATCTGCCGCGAAGCACCGTGTTCGGCGCGATGGCAGTGTTGTTCTTGCCCGTGGCAATCTTTTATTGACCTTCGCTCGAGCGAACGGTTTTGCCAGTCGCCACCGAACCAACCACGCCCGCCAACTGTTGATTTGATCGATTTCACAACCCGACGCGTGAGTTTTGAAGTTGCGCTTTTGCGTGAGGCATTGGTTTTTCATAACCCGACGCGTCAGCGAGGCGAAGTCAACATGGTTTTTCCCTCGCTGACGCGTCGGGTTATGAAAAAGCTGACGCTTCGGGTTTTGAGAAAATCGCAACTTTTTTGAGAAAAGCGCAACTTCAAAACGCGTGAGCGAGGGACCCACAGGCTCGTTGCAATGGCACGCGATCCCTCGCTAACGCTTCGGGTTAGGATTCAATCATTGGCCCGCCCGCCAACTGAAGAGGTCGTGCAGTTTTGAAGTGCGGTGTTGCCAAGCGTTTCTCATCACCCTCCCCCTGGAAGGGTCGAGCGAAGCGAGGGAAGGGTGAAATGAAACGGCACGACCTTTGAAATGGATACGGTGGCCTGCCTTCGGGCACGCGTCCGCCTGTTCAATCCTTTCATCCCACCAGCAATGCCATCGCGGCGAGCCGTTGCAGATTGGACGCCAGCTTGGCGGTCACCATGGGTCGCAAGTGTTCTGCTCCCGTGACGACCTGGTCTCCTTCGACCAACCCGCCATTGGCCATCGCGTAAGCGACCATGCTCTCAACCAAACCCGCGTGATCTGTTTGTCCATCGCAGCAACGAATCAAGTGAGCCGTTGTGTCGTCCAACCGAATGGGTTGGTGACGCAGGTTGGTGACCGTGTCGCCCAGCAAAACCTGCTCTCGCGATAGCGCGGTGGATCGTGGATGCGACGACACTTCACGGCAAACTTTCGTCGGCGATGCACTGACGGACACCAAACCCACGCGAACGAGGTTGAACAGGTCCGCTTGCAAGGTTGCCAACGAACTGGGCTCTTCCGTCTCAACCACCGCACACAGCTCTTGGTAACTCATCGACGCGGGATACTCAGCGACCAAACACGCGATCGCTTGTCGTGTTGTGGGATCTTCCACAGTCCCACTCAGCCCATTGGAACCGGTGATCTGATCGCCGTCGAAATTCGACGTGGTCACAAAGTGCATCGACTCCATCGCGGACGCTTGCATCTGCTCGCTGACGGCAACCGATTCGTGACACAGCAACGTTTGCCGAAACGTTCGCCGCCGAAAGAAGTCCAGGGTTTGGCCGCGGCGAATCTTGGGCAGTGACGCCAGTGCGGACGCAACATCGGGACGAACTTGTTCATAGGTGGAATCGCCCCAATCCGCTTCAGCAATCACCTGCAAGCATTGGGTCCCCGCTTCCGCCGCGAATTCATGGAAGTAGCGGGGCCGGTTGGTGTCTTCGAATTGCTCGTGATAGATGTACGCTTCGTTGGCTTGATCGAGTGCCTTCAGTTCTTCTTCCAAAGCCAACCGGTAGGCAGACCCTTCAGGAACATTCTGCGCGACCGAACGCAGCAGGGCTTTCCCATGCCGAAGTCGTTTGTGCGGGTCCTCGATCCCATCGGCGTGATGTCGCATGATGTCACGAGCCATCTGGCGTTGATGCCAACCTGGGTAGGTGTTGTAGCTGACCAAGGCAATTCCATTGGTGGACAACCGCATCTGACAAATCGCCAGAATCGCTTGCCGTACCTCTTCCGGCACCCAGGAATAAACCCCATGAGCGATGATGTAATCGAAACGGTCTTCATCGCTTTCTGCTTCTGTGACCCAATCCTCGATCCGTCCGTGGTGCAACTGAATGTTGGAAAGACCGAGCTTGCCAATCATCGCGTTGCCCGTTTTCACATGACCGGCGGTCAAATCGATTCCCTCAAAGTGACTGCTCGGCAAAAGTGTTGCCAGCGAAATCAAATTGCCGCCGGGCCCACAAGCCAATTCCAAAACGCGACACGACTCCGGCGGTGGTGCATTCACTCCATGCAGCCGAGCGATCGCGGCCATATTGCCCGGATGAGTCGCCGGGTGAATGAAATCAGGATAAGGGACTTCGTCGTAGTTGCTCATCAACGTTGCAATCGGAGAGAGGGAGGAGGCGTCCTCTGAATCTTTCGCCCCATGAACCAGCATTCATGATGATATGATCGGCGGCCAAGTTTATCACGCGCGACATCGATCGCAGACCACGCTTTCCGATCCAGGGGACACCGTTGAACGAGATTTTTCCACGATTGGTGTGCGGTCTGGGCATCGTGGTGTTCGTGACCTTGGCGTGGTCCATCAGCACCGATCGACGGCGATTTCCCTGGCGAATTGTGATCGGCGGCCTGATGCTGCAATTCACGCTCGCCGTGCTGGTGCTGCAAACCCACCTGGGCCGCAAAACATTCAAATACATCGGTGATGGTTTTCAAACGCTGATGAGTACGGTCGACGCCGGCTCGGGTTTTCTGTTTTCAACCGGCCCCGCCAACCCGCTGGGCGACTCACTGTTGGCAACCTTCGCGTTCGGAGTTCTGCCAACCGTGATTTTCTTCTCCTCGCTGATGAGCGTGCTGTATCACCTCGGTGTGATGCAACGCATCGTTTGGGCGATGGCCTGGGTGATGAAGTTCTCGCTGAAAACCAGCGGCCCCGAAACATTGGCCGCTGCCGCAAATGTCTTCGTCGGTCACACCGAAGCTCCTTTGGTCGTTCGACCTTACCTGTCGAGAATGAGCCGCAGCGAACTGTGCGCGATGATGACCGGCGGATTCGCAACCGTCACAGGAGGCTTGCTGGGTGCGTACGCGAAAATGGGAGTGGACATCAGCCACCTGCTGACCGCATCCATCATCAGTGCCCCCGCCGCCCTGTTGATCGCAAAGGTCATGGTGCCGGATACCGCAGCGGATTTGACCAGCGATAGTGCGGCTCGCAGCTCAACGGACAACGACGAAGCGATGACGCTGAACATCAAGCGGACTCATGTGAACGCAATTGCCGCCGCGGTGGAAGGCGCCAGCGATGGATTGAAGCTGGCTCTCAACGTGGGCGCGATGTTGATCGCATTTCTCGCCCTCATTGCACTGATCGATTTGCTGCTCGGCGGCATCTGCACCACCTTCCGCTGGGTGGACTCCGACAAAGATCCCTTGATCACTCTTGGTGTGATCCTTGGTTACGCCTGTTGGCCACTGGCTTGGCTGCTCGGAATTCCCGCCTCAGAATGCCGAGCGGCGGGCGAACTGATCGGGCTGAAAACCGTCGCCAACGAATTCATCGCCTATCAACAACTTGGCCAACTCGTTCGTGCCGACGAACCACCCATCAGCGAACGCACCGCGACCGTGTTGACCTATGCCCTGGCGGGCTTCAGCAATTTCGCAGCGATTGGAATTCAGGTCGGCGGGATCGGCGGATTGGTCCCCGATCGAAAATCCGACCTGGCTTCCCTTGGACTTCGAGCCATGTTCGGTGGGTTGCTCGCGTGCTGCATGACCGGTGCCATCGCTGGCATGATGCTCTGAACCATCGCCAGTTCCAAATCGAGCGACG
Source organism: Rhodopirellula sp. JB055 (assembly GCF_043100905.1). Lineage (NCBI taxonomy): Bacteria > Pseudomonadati > Planctomycetota > Planctomycetia > Pirellulales > Pirellulaceae > Rhodopirellula > Rhodopirellula sp. JB055. Next base: position 39,923 of record NZ_JBICHO010000546.1, read on the forward strand.
CAGAAACGGACATTGAGTTATACTACGGGTTCCTACCGATTGCCCCTCCCGCACTCCGAGTGAACACCTTGAACGTCCGCCGTTTGCATCTCATCCCTGCCCTGATTCTGCTGTTCGTCGCCGCTGCCGTCGTGCCCCAGACCAGCCTGGCAGAAACTCAGAAACTCATTTTGGTCGCCGGCAAACCCTCGCACCCACCCCGAATGCACGAGTTCAATGCAGGCGTGCAACTGCTGGCTGATTCGCTGAAAGACGTCGAAGACCTGGACGTCGAAGTGGTCCTGAACGGATGGCCCAAAGACGAAGCTGTATTCAAGAACGCAGATGCCGTCATCTTTTACATGGACGGTGGCGGACGCCATGAAATCGTGCAGGAAGACGGCCGTCGCCTGAAAATGATTGACGAGTGGGCCAAGAACGGAGTCGGCCTGGGCTTCATGCACTACGGCGTGGAAGTCTTGACCGATCAAGCCGGCGACGAAATGAAACGCTGGATCGGTGGCCACTATGAACACCAGTTTTCATGCAACCCAATCTGGGAACCCACCTTCGCGGTCTTCCCCGATCACCCCGTCACCAACGGTGTCCAACCGTTCCAAGCCAATGACGAGTGGTACTTCAACATGCGTTTCTTGTCAGGAATGCCCGGCAACGAAGCGAAAGAAATTGATGGCCTTCAATTCCAACCGATCCTGTTAGCCAAACCATCCGACGATGTTCGAGATGGCCCCTATGTCTACCCGCGAGGCCCCTACGCGCACATCCAAGCATCCGGCGGCCGGGCCGAAGCGATGATGTGGGTGGTTGAACGTCCCGATGGAGGTCGCGGATTCGGGTTCACCGGCGGTCACTTCCATGACAACTGGGGTATCGAGGACTATCGCAAAGTCGTGCTCAACGCGCTGGTCTGGACCGCGAAAGGCAACATTCCCGAAGACGGCATCCAATCCACCGTCACCAAGGAACAATTGGATCAAAACCTGGACCCCAAGAAACCTCGCAAGAAGAAGTGAGCAGGCAGCCCAGGAACGTTTGAGTTTCATCTCTTAGCCGCTTGGACGCTCGCTTTCCGACCCCTCCCGCTGCACGGGCGGGGTTCTTAAGGCATTGCAAACGCAGCGTTTGAGAACTGCACGACCTCCTGCGTTCAGGAGGGTGATATCAATCTTGCGAGCACGACACTCAAAAACTGCACGCCTCCTCCGGGGAGCGGGAAGACTGTTGTTTTGCCGGAGGTGCCACCAAGCTGTTCCGGCTTGTTCACGCACAAAGAGCTTGATGCCAATTTGTCTGAGTGTCCGAACCGACGCTTAGAACATCACCGGTTTGCCACATTCGCGGCGAACGGGAACGACCTGTCCGGCGTGCATCATCGGATGCGTCCCAATCAGAATCATCATGTCGCCAACGGTCGGGCAAAAAGCTCGCATCTGTTCTGGAGCTGGATCATCGAGTTTGGATTCATCCATCGCTTCGAGAGCCGCCAACGTGTTCGCGCGAACCTTGGTCATCAAGTCCAAGTATTCAGCCAGTGTGTTGAACTTCGATGCGTCATCGCAATCCACATTGTCTTTGTGATGGACCTCTTCAAAGCCTTCGGGCAATTCCGTTTTGAATTCCGGAAACATCCCACCCAGCATCCTCACTTCTGCAACCACCAAGTGCCCGATCTGCCAGGCCAAATGATTGCAACCTTTTCCCGGTCGACGCATCAGATCCGCATCTTCCAAGTCACCGAGATAGCCTCGAAAGACCATGTCGCTCAAGTTCATTGTCGATCGAATCGCATCTTTGACTTGCACTGCAATCACCCTCGTTTGAATGGGAGTTGGCTCTCCGAACTGGACGAGGCTGAATTGAATCGAAACGAAACCCAGCGAGCCGACCGGGTGAGTCTAACCCATCCCACACGTCTCGAAACCGCGGCTCAAGCGAGACAGCTGGCGCCAAATTCCACAAAGACCGAATCCACCAAGGCTGGTGCAAACACGGCAGATGAAGATTCGAAGAATTCGTTGTCGTGCGTGTGATCATGCTCTGACTCGTCATGATGGTCATCTTCATGGTCATGCTCGTCGTCGTGGCCAGCATGATCATGGTCCGCCAGAAGAACGGAAACCACTGCAGAAACAAAACCATCGAGATGCAGCTCGCTGGGTTTGTGCGGCCCCATCTCGTCAGCAAGCGTTGCACTGGAATCTGCAACCGGTGGAGTGAATGCGGTTGCGGATGAACTCGCGGTGATCGCCTCCGAACTTCCAGAGGCCGGACCGGAGAGCGTGTTGATGACTCGCAACGCATCCAATGAAGTGATCTGGTCGTCACCGGTGACGTCGTAGTAATTCCCCTCCTCCAACGCTTCGTCGCCGATGCTGATTTCGGAAGCACTCGCCGCATTCAAGGCGTTGATCACTCGCAAGGCATCCAATGCAGAGACTTCACCATCCCCTGACACATCAGATGGCTGCAGAAGATTAGTGGGGCTGGCGTTGTTGATGGCTTGGAATCCAGCGGTCGATGCGATTTGATACTGCTCCGCCGTGGTGCGAGCTTCAAAAAGCAGCACATAGTTCTGGTTTGCGGACAACGTCGCGGACAACTCGCCCGCACCATCGTATTGGCCGATGGTTTCGAGTTCTTCGTTGAGCACAAAGAACGATTCGGATGGCGTCGCAGCTCCAACCTTGGTCACTCGCAAAGTCGTGTTCGCCGTAGCACGAAACTGATAGGCCACCGGAAGACTGTTGCCCGGAACTATGATTGCGGCGTTACTGAACTCGGGTGCGTTCAGTTGCGTTTGTCCAACCGGCGAACCGTCGTCGTCTAAGATGGTGATCAACGCTTCTGCGTTCGCACCCAGTTTGGCGACATTCGAATCAACTAACCGAACCGTCAACGATTCAAGCCCCTCGTTGGTTGTGTTGTCGACCACATTCACGGTCATCGTCGCCGTGCGTTGACCGGATGCAAAATCAAAGGTGGCTGGAGTGACCGTGTAATCGGAATTCACCGATGCTGTTCCTGAAATCGCCACCGGCACCGAGATGCTTTGAGAAGGCGCCGCCGACAAAGTCGCACGGAGCACCACCGCGCCCTCCGATTCAGGAACGGTGTTTTCGAATGTTGTGATCTGAACCGTCGGTCGAGTGTCCGGCGTCAGTTCCCAACCAATGTCATCCATGATTGCGTAATCGAGTTCGCTGAGCATCCCGTTGAAATGACTGGTCATCGTCGTTGGAACCACGTCGAGAACCGAGCTGGCCAAGTGGCTGCTGCCGTTCATCGGAACGCTTGCCGATCCTGGGAAAACCGCGTTGGCCTCAGGCCCCGTGAATTTTCCGCCGGAAACATAGCGACTGAAGGAAGGCGCTGTCCCGAACCCCAACACATGAGCAAACTCGTGCGACACCAACGCTCGGAAGTCCGCTTGCCCCGACTCACCTGTTCCCACGGCTCCAAAGTTCCAATCCACTTCGCTTCGCGTATCAATGGTGATCGCGCCCACCACCGGTGCAAAATCGCTGGGTGTCGATGCAGCCGCCCCCGTCTCGCCCCGAGTGGTCAGATTGTTGATGAATGCGTTGGCCTGATTGACGCAGGCTTGGTCGGGACAGTTGTACCCCACCCCAAACGAGTTGTAGCCTCCCAAGCCGCGAGTCCGCCCGGTCAGATTATTCCCACGAACGTACACGACGATTTCATTGGCTGCCGCACGAAACGATTGCGGCAACGCGGTGAGAGCCCCAGTCCGCGGATCCAAAACCGCTGGCTGCCACTGAATCTCCGATCGGCTCGGCGGATTGATCGCGGCCAAGGTGTCGTTGAACCGGGATACCACTTCGTCCAACGCTTCCTGCATCACCGCTTTCGCTTGAGGATAGCGAGTCGTAAAAAAATCGCTGCTGTCCAGCGAAAAATCCAACCGAACTCGAAGGACACTTTCGCCCTCGGCTTCGCGTCCAGAACTGTCTCGCGAGGACACGTCTTCCACAGCCGCCATAGCGGACGGCATCGAAACCTCGCCCCAGCCAGCAGGGGCCTGCGGACCAATCATGGGATCGGCAGCCAACAAGCGTCGATGTTCCAAGTTTTCAACGCGAAGGCGTCGGGAAGAGTTCTGCATGCATCCGGCTCGATTAGAAAAGCAGCGCGTCGGTCCTATCTTGGTCCGCCACGCAGATGCATTCTACGGGCCGGCAAAGTCAAAGCGAGACGCGCAAAACGAATTGAGTGGAATCACGGACGCAGATCCCAATCCTTCATCTCGCCTAGAAGTTCCTCTCGCGTCAAGTTGAAATGCAGGGGGGTCAAGGTCACACACCCCTCGCGAAGCTGGGTCACGTCAGTCATCTCCGCAGGCGGTTTGTCGGGTTGTGTCCACAGGGCCCAATAGTAATCACGCCCCCCGGGGTCCTGACGTTTTTCATAACGTCGTCCGTATTGAGCCAAGCCCATCGGCACGACCTTCACTTCGCTTGCCGATTCCGTCGCCGCCGTGGGAACATTCAAATTGAACAGCCCACCACGAGACTCTTCATGGCGAACGATTTCACCGATAACGTTGCGTGCGATCACCGCCGCCGCGTCGAAATCATTGTCGTCTGAATTTTCCAGCGACACGGCGACGCTGGTGACCCCAAAGAACGCACCTTCGATCGCGGCCGCAACCGTGCCGGAATACAGCACGTTGATTCCGGCATTCAACCCGTTGTTGATCCCGCTGACGACCAAATCAATGGGTTCGTCCACGAACAACTCAGCCAAGGAAAGCTTCACGCAATCGGCCGGCGAACCTTCGACCGCCCAAGCCCAATGAACACCATCGCGGTGAATGGATTTTGGAACCAGCGGTGTCAGATAGGTGATCGAATGACCAACACCACTTTGCTCCGTTGCCGGAGCGACTGTGATGACCTCGCCCAAGTGACGCAGTTGTTGACGCAGTGCCGCCAGACCTGGGGCATGAACGCCATCATCATTCGTTAACAGAATTCGCATGAGAAAAGTTTGTCCATCGATGTATGCGGCTCGAACCAATCCGAAGATAGGTTATGAACTGCATGACAACATCGAACAACCCGGACGGTGACGCGCCCACTCGGGTCGCTTCTCGGCAAAGCGTTCTTTCCCCGGTTGATCGTCATACGGTCGACGTAGAACTTCCAACAACTCACTCACCAACGAATCGTCGCCCTTGTCACACGCATCAATCGCCAACTGAGCCAAGTAGTTCCGCAAAACATACTTCGGATTGACCGCATTCATTCGCTGCCGCCGCTGCGAATCATCGGCAGGAAAACCATCGTCCGCCAGGACCCGCGATTGATAGGAACGCATCCAATCCATCAACGCCTGCTGGTACTCTTCCGTGACCTCGTCGGCAACGTAGTGCGCCTCCGATAGATGACCAAGCACGGACGCCAGCTCCAATGCAATCGGTTGCTCTCGCGTCCCTAGCTCAATGTCCGCCAACCGCCGATAGAAAATCGTCATGTCGGTCTCGGCCAATTGCAACAACGTCAACAACGAGTCGACCAACTCGTCATCGGTCTCACTGTCGTACTTGGACAGCCCCAGCTTGCCTGCCATCATCGAGTGCCAGCTTTTTTGAAACTCCTCAACATAAACCGCGATTCCACGTTGCAACGGTTCCGCTTCCTTGACCAACGGAACCAAAGCATTGGCCAGCGCCACCAAGTTCCACTGGGCGATCTGAGGCTGATGTGCGTAGCGATACCTTCGCCCTTGCGCGTCGGTGGTGTTCGGCGTCCAGTCGGGATCGTAATCCTCCAGCCAACCGTATGGGCCGTAGTCAATCGTCAGCCCAAGAATCGACATGTTGTCGGTGTTCATCACACCGTGGACAAAGCCGACTCGCATCCAGTGCACCACCATCTCCGCGGTCGTCCGGCAAACTTCCTCGAACATCGCCGCGATCACGTCGGGACCAATCTCGGCATCTGACCCCGATAGCAAGTGCGGGAACTCTGAACGAATCGTGTGTTCCACTAGCGTTTGCAATGTCTCGGTGTCTTCCCGCGAAGCGAAGATTTCGAAGTTGCCAAACCGGATGAATGAGGGTGCGACTCGGCACACGATCGCACCCAGTTCATGTTCGGGATGCCCGTCGTAGAACATGTCGCGAAGCACCTTCTCACCGGTCAACACCAAACTGAGAGCCCGCGTGGTCGGCACGCCCAAGTGATGCATCGCTTCGCTGCAAAGAAATTCGCGAACGCTCGATCGCAGAACCGCCAAACCATCCGCGGTCCGAGAATACGGCGTCAGCCCAGCCCCTTTGAGCTGCAACGTCCAGTGCTTCTCATCTGCGGTGACCACTTCGCCAAGATTGATTGCCCGGCCGTCCCCCAGTTGCCCGGCCCAGTTTCCAAACTGGTGACCGCCGTAGCACATCGCAAAAGGATCCATGCCCTCGGCCAGAGCGTTGCCGGCCAAAACCTCGGTCAGCTCAGCCGATCCCAACCACTTCGGATCCAAACCGATCAGCTCAGCGACTTCTTTGGCACCGGCCACCCATTTCGGAGCCGAAACCGGCGTCGGTTGCACTCGCGAAAAACCCGCTTGGTGAACTTGGCGAGTGAAATTTCGCGGCTCCGGGTCC
>NZ_JBICHO010000547.1:0-21079 GCF_043100905.1 Rhodopirellula sp. JB055
CCACGATTTAGTGGGCACGTTTTCGGGTGGGATGAAGCGACGTGTGAATTTGGCTTGCGGCGTGTTGCACGGACCCGAGGTTCTGTTGCTGGACGAGCCCACCGTGGGCGTCGACCCACAAAGTCGCCAGCGGATCTTTGCGATGTTGGCGGAACTGAACGCGGAAGGCACATCCGTTCTGTTGACGACGCATCACCTGGACGAGGCCGAAAGCCAATGCGACCGGATCGTGATTGTCGATCATGGCAAAGTGGTCGCGACGGGCACGTTCGAAGAATTGGTTCGCCAGACCATCGGGGGTGATCGTGAGGTGACCATTCGCTTGGATCAACCACTGCGCGGACATGGGAATGAACCGCTCGCCATGGCTGGTTTGAGCGTGACGGCGCGGCCGGGCGAGAACATGGTGAGCACCAAGATGGCGGAGGTTGCGATGGGATTGCCGCGATTGATCGATGCACTCAGCCAAGCGGAATACGGCGTGCAAGATGTGGAGGTCCAATCACCGACGCTGCACTACGTGTTTTTGCATCTGACCGGCCATGCACTGCGGGACTGAACATGGTCTGGAAAGTCATCGAAATTCATCTGCGTCGCCTGCTTCACAACCGCATCGAGTGGTTGTTGACGTTCGTCGTGCCGATCGCGTTCTTCAGCATCTTCGCGTTGATTTTTTCTCGCGGAGTAGGAGGCACGCCGCGTGTGAAGGTGGCGTTGATTCGCGAGGCGAGTGCGAATTTGGAGGTGGAAACAGGTTCCACGTCGCTGGCTTCGCTGCAGTGCGACCAAGTGATACAGACCCTGCGTGAAAGCGAAGGGTTGAGGCTGGTCCAGGACAGCGACGAGAACCCGGCGCTGGATCGAGCTGCGGGAGAAGACTTGGTCCGCCGCGGTTCTGCGACGATTGCGATTGTGCTGAACGAAGACGACGAGGAGTTGTCTGCGGAGTTGCTCAATGACGCCTCCGATCAAGTCGCCAGCCAAGTGGTTTCCGCGTTGGTGATGCGAGCGATGTTGATGGCCAAAGCGGGACCGGCTCAAACAAGCCACGGTTTGTCAGATGACGGTCCGGCGGGGTTGGCGGGTGCGGGATCCTCACCCAGTGCTGAGACCAGTGACAAGGCGGACGCCGATGAAACAGCCAATGTGAAACAGGCGGCGTTCGCGGAGTTCGTTCCAACGGCGGCGAGGGAGAACGCAGGGCTCGGAACGGACGCGACGGAATCGGAGGCGTTTGCTTTCAAGGCACCGCTGGCACCGCCCGAGGTGACCATCGTCAACGTGATGGGCCAGGACAAATCCAATCCCGTGATCAGCGTTTACGCTGCGGGCATCGCCGTGATGTTTTTATTGTTTGGTGCGACCAGCGGCGGTGGCGTGCTGTTGGAAGAACGCGAAAACCAAACGTTGGAACGGTTGCTGTCGACACAGATGACGATGGATCATTTGCTGCTCGGCAAGTGGTTCTATCTGACGATGCTAGGATGCGTGCAGGTCACGGTGATGTTTGTGTGGGCTCAGTTGGTGTTTGGGTTGGATTTACTCGGCAACCTCGACGGGTTCGTGATGATGACCTTGGTCACCTCTGCGGCGGCCGCCTCGTTTGGATTGTTTCTGGCGACGTTGTGCAAGACTCGCGGGCAGCTCAATGGGTTGTCCGTTGTTGCTGTGCTGACCATGAGCGCGTTGGGCGGATCGATGGTGCCGCGGTACGTGATGAGCGAAGGTTTGCGCGACGCCGGGCTGTGGACGTTCAACGCTTGGGCACTGGATGGTTACGACAAAGTCTTCTGGCGGGAGCTGCCGCCCAGTGCGTTGCAGCCGCAACTCACGGTGCTGATGGCGACCGCGTTTGGGTTGTTGGTTCTCGCCCGTTTGCTAGCAATTCGCTGGGAAACTTCTTGAGAACTTCGCCGTTTTCGATGCTGGAAACATGGACGGGTTGCCTATCGTGAGACTCCTTTCGACCCAACAAACAGGGTTGCTTGGCGCGTCGTTTGCGGGAAACGACTTGCTTTTTGGGTGATTCACCAGGCATTGATCGGGGGTGGATCTTTGCCGTCATTCTTTTCAGACATGCCTTGCCGCAATGGGATTCCATCATGACCGAAAAAATCCTTGCTCATCTACGATGGTTGCGACGCGATCTTTTTCAAACGCCCGTGGCGGGCAGCCGGAATGGTTTGGTGCATTCTGGTCCGAGATCGACCAAAGCGGGGGCGAGTGCGCGTCCGAACGCCCACACGTGGAAGCCGGGCGATTGGGCGATTTATCGCAAGAGCAAACGCAGCAAAGTGCCGGGGCCTCGCGCGTCGAGCGTGAAACCCAACTTGAAGGGCGAGACCTACAATTACGTCGTCGAGAAGTTTTGGATGGTCGACGAGGTCAATTCAGATGGCACGCTGACCATGCGAACGACCCGTGGGAAGACGCACCGCGTGTCTGCGGATGATCCCAATCTGTCTCATCCCAGTTGGTTCGCTCGGCTGCGTTGGCGTGAGCGATTTGTGGCGATTGAGTCCCACCTGGGCACCTCCACCTACGCCGCGTGAGAATCTGGCGTCCGGCGTCCTCGTGACGTCGATTCATTGCCGACGTTGTTTGACGCGTCGTTTGCCGTGGACGTGAATGGTAGTGGACAAGGCAACGAGTCCTTCCGCATGCCAGGGACTCGTTGCCTCATCCATTACCAAGTGCTGCAAGTCACAAATCGACTTCCCCCAAAACTTCGTTTCGGGAGAGGTGCGTCATGTGAAAACACGCTGAAAAACGGCGTCGATCAATGGCACGACCCCGGGCGGATGCAGCAAAGCCACACGACCCATCCGGTCAGCGCAAGTGACGCTATTTAGCGATCTTTTCCAGCAGCGCGGCCACAGCGGCGGGATCATCCGATTCACGCAGTTCTTCGATGCGTGCTTCGGGGACACCAACCTTCTCCAGGTGGCTGCACAATCGCTTCCAGACCGTCGCCCGCTTCTTTCCCTCGCTCAAGTAGAGCTCGGTGACCGCTTCTTGGGCTTTTTGCAGCCCAATGGCATCCCGGTTCTGGTAGTAGTTCCGGATGATCTTTTCTTGATGCGACGTCCGATTGGGAGCCATGAGCAAGCCTAGTTAGCGTTGGTTTCGTTTTTCTTCCGCTCGAGCTGCTTGCAGGGCAGCCGCTTCGCGGGACAGTTTGAACTCCGGTCCAGCCGGGAAGTACTGCACATCATCTTGCAAATAGTACGGGCTTGGAAGGGTTTGGCCGTTGAGCGAAACCTGACATCCGGTGTTGGTCGCCAACAGGGCAGCGAGAGCCAATGTGCCGATCGTCCCGCGGGTGATCCACTGCGTGTTCATCTTGTTTTCCATCGTTGTACGCCCCAACGCGTAAGGGTTTCGGACCGAACGGCTCACGCAACGAGAGCCCGTCTGCCTGAAATCGGTGACAGAATCGTTATCGGCGGAATTACCGGAAAACCTTGACAGGATTCGAGAAAAAGGTTCGGGAGAGCAATTTTTGTTGCGATTGGCATGCCCGTGCACGTTTCCTCGCGGAGGTCCGAGAGACCGATGCCGGAACACAAAGGGTTGCCCCGGATGGGGCCGTCGTGGGAGTTGGGGGAGTCCCTCGCTCACGCATTCGGGTTGTGATGGGGGCCTCGGCGGCCCTGACGGGCCAGAGTGCCCATCCTCCATGCGTTGAACCAATTCACCCTCCCTGCAGGGAGGGTGAAGTAAGTGCCATTGGGCGGAAGCACCGAGAGACCGATGCCGGAACACACACGGTTGCCCCGGATGGGGCCGTCGCGGGAGTTGGGGGGAGTCCCTCGCTCACGCATTCGGGTTGTGAGGGGTGGCCTTGGCGACCCTGACGGGGCAAGAGTGCCCATCCCACATGCGTTAAAACGTCATTGACGACTCAATCAACAAGCCGCCGGGGTGATTGGGGTGTGGTCGACTGACTTGGAAGTCCATCGTACGTCGGTGCTTGGAGTGCCGGTGCAAAGACGATGCAAGGTCCGGTGTGTCGCGTCCGTTTCCCGCCGCGGGCCCAATTCGGCGTGACTCCCGGTCGACGATGGGGCACAATGGGAACATGCACACGAAACACAGGGGTGAGACTTTGTTGTCCAACATGATTGATCGACGCCGGTTCTTGCGAGCCGGATTGGCCGGAGGAGCCGCGATTGCCGCTGGAACCGTCGCCCCACGCCCCGCTCACGCTGCCAGCCGAGCGAAGTGGGAAGAGGCCATTCAGCGTGGCCTGGAGTGGCTCAGCAGCAAACAATCGTCGCGTGGCCAGTGGAACACGACGGTCTACCCAACGGCCATGGCAGCTCTGTCCGGCACCGCTCTGATTGGCAGCGGCAGCACGACGACTCAGGGACCCTACGCTCGCCAAATCGCTCGAGCGTCGGATTTTCTGATCAGCAAATCACGCAGCAACGGCCTGATCGGTGACCCGCAGACCGATTCTCGCTACACGTACGGGCACGGCTTCTCGATGCTGTTCCTGTCTCAAGTTCTCGGCGAAGAAGGGCTGCTCGATCGCCGCGAAGAGTTGGTGGATGTGTTGGCCAAAGCGGTCGAGTTCAGTGGCAATGCTCAAACCGAGGCCGGCGGTTGGGGATATGTCTCGGCCAAAGAAGGCAACGACTTCGACGAGGGCAGCACGACGATCACCCAAGTCCAGGGTTTGCGAGGTTGCCGCAACGCGGGGATTCCCGTCAGCGGTGAAGTGATCGACAAGGCCAAGGAGTACATCTATCGCTGCAAGAATCCCGATGGCGGCATCAGCTACAGCAGCCGGCAAACGGGCAGCAGTCGTCCGGCGATCACCGCCGCGGCTCTGGCGGCGCTCTACAACGCCGGCGATTACGACAGCGAACACGTGCCCGACATGTTGAAGTACAGCAAAGAAACGCTGCATGACATCAACAACGGGGCTCGCGCGTTCGGTCACTGGCACTACACGTACCTCTACTACAGCCAAGTCGTTTACCGGCAAGGCGATGAGTTGTGGCTGCCGTTCCGTGATCGTCTGTATGACCGAATCGCGGCCGAGCAGAAACCGGATGGATCGTGGGAAGGCCAGATCCACCCGGTGTATGTGACGGCATGCAATCTCATCATGATGCAAATCGATCGTGGATTTCTGCCGATCTATCAACGCTGAGGCCGACGATGGATTTGGAATCGTTCAGCCGGCGTGTGCTCGGAATCCTAAAACGTCATTTCCCCAGCGAAGGCTTTCAGTTGGGCGAAGAGTTTGGCGTTCTGACGTGCGGTGAATTGCAGTTCGGGCTGTCGAACTTGTTGGCGCAGTACCAGCAGTCAGGGTTTTCCGACGAGGAGCTGGACGAAACCGTCCGTCTCACATTTTCGCGAATGTTGGAAATGGTTCGGACCGCCGACAACGTGCTGCCTGGTTCCTGGGAAGAAGCCAAGCCTCGATTGCGAGTGCAGTTGTGTCGCAGCGACATCGACGCGCTCCGCAAGGCGATCACGTTTCCCTTTGCCAGTGATGTGACCAGCAGCGTGGTCGTCGATTCGCCGCACGGGTACGCCTACATTCGGCCGGAAGACGCCGAACGCTGGGGCCAATCGGTGGTGGATTTAATCGAGGTTGCGAAAGAGAACTTGTTAGCGGAATCGCTGGATTGCCCCATGGGCGTGGTCGAGGGGCCACCAAAATTCATCGCGATCCAGTCCGGTGACGGCTACGACGCGGCCAGAGTCTTGCTGCCAGAAATTCGCGCGCGTTTGATTGAGGAATTGAGTGACGAAACGGACGATCCAAGCATCGAACCGGCTGCGATTGTCGGGGTGCCCAACCGAGATTTTTTGATCGCTTGGTCGGCTCACTTGCCAGCCGACCTGCAACAGCAATTGGCGCAAACCGTCGCGGATGATTCTCATCGGCAATCGCATCCGCTGTCGGAGCAAACGTTTCGCATCACCGCCGAATCGATCTGGCCGATTCACCCGTAGGAACCAGTCGCAGCCGGATTCGCCAGACTTCGGTTTTGCGACGATTCCTGAACTCGAGCCAGTCCAAACTCTCATTCAGTTGGAAAGCTTTTCCATGATCTGATCGGCCGAGCGTCGCAGCAGGACATCGTCATCGAGTGAGCCGTCGATTTTGCGAATCGCGTGCAAGACGGTCGAGTGGTCTCGCCCGCCGAACGCGTCGCCAATCTGAGTCAGGCTGTCCTCGGTCAGGCGTCGAGCCAACCACATCGCCAGCGAACGGGCGCGAACGATGTTTTGGCGTCGGGAGCCACTTCGCATGTCGGCGGATTTGACTCCTAGTTGGCGGGCCACCGCGGTGGTGATCGCTTTGATAGAGATGGACTGGGAACCGCCGGAAGTTTCGATCGCGGACTGAACCGCTTCGGCACAGATTGGTTGTTCGTGCATCCGGCACCACAGCGCGACTTGTTTGATCGCGGATTCGAAAGCGCGCACGGTCGAGTCGGCTGGCAACCCAGCATCGAGCAGTGACAAGGCTTCGGGTTCAACCTCGGGCAAATGAGCCAGCATCAATTCGCGAAGGATGGTTCTCCGCGTGTCGCCGGCGGGCGGATGCAACGTCACGGTCAAGCCCGGCAATGTGCGGCTAACGAGAGCAGGCCGCAGCCCGCGAACTTCGGACGGCAATCGGCGGCAGGTGACAATGGTCAGTCGTCCTTCCGCGTCGCGAGCTTCCAAGCGTTGGGCCAGCTCTTCTTGAGCGGGGGCCTTGTCCGCGATCAGGTGCAAATCATCCAGCACCAGGATCGGAACCGTGTCCAGTTTTTCGCGAAAACGCGGCATGTCTTTCGAATCGATCGAAGAAGCAAATTCGCGTGCGAAGTCAATCGCCGGTTGGTACAGGACTCGGCTGGAAAGCACTCGCGAGGTCACGCCGGACGGGCCGCCCTGGGCCGTGTCTTTGTCCAACTCCATCGCTTCCCAGACGTTGCTGATGCTCATCCGTTTGGACAAATGCAACGCGAGCGCCGTTTTGCCGGTGCCGGGTTGTCCGACCAACAGCATCGGGCGAGAGATCTCCAGCAGCGTTTCAATCGGGTTTTCGCAGACGTAACCCGCCAACCGATTTTCATCGCCGCAATAAAACAGCGGGATAATCGGGCGAATGATATCACTGTCGCGGCGGCGTCGACGAAGCGACGGGCGTTCCAGCGCGAAGGAGCTGACGTTGGGAGGCGAAGCGACCACGGCGAACGGCGGTGAACGGGTGAAGCACGAAAAGTCGTGCCGCGTGATTGGGAAATCGCGACGGGCAAAACATGCGTGGGGACGGTCAGTTGGAGCCGACCCGGACAGATTTTGTCCGGCCGAAACTGCTGACCCAGCTCCACTCTAGATAGAACGCTCGCTCACCGCTATCCATTTTCCACCGAGTTATCCACAGTTGGAAAACCTTCTGCCTTTGAAAATTGGCGAGAAATCAGCTCGATCGCCCGGTCAATTTCAGCCTTGGTGGAAAACCGCGAAACGCTAAAACGGAGGGCGGAATCGACCAGGGACTTGGAAACGCCCATGGCCAGCAAAACGTGGCTGGGCGGGCTGCTGCCACTGCTGCACGCCGATCCGCTGCTGCATGCCACCCCGGCCATGTCCAACGACATCAGCAGGCTTTGTCGATCGGCACCGGGCAGCGACAGGCAGGAAGTCGACGGCAAACGAGGTGCGTCTTGGCCATGCACGACGCAGTTCGGGTGCCGGCGGACGAGTTCCGATTCCAGGTGGTCTCGCAATTCCGCCATGTGCTCGGCGGCCGTGGGCTGTTGCTCGCAGGCGATGCGGATGGCTTCTGCCGCGGCGATGACCAGAGCAACCGGTTCGGTGCCGGGGCGAGCGCCCAATTGTTGCTCGCCGCCACGCAGAGCCGCGCGGACTTCCACTCCCGCGTCCAGCCACAAAAAGCCGACTCCCGTCGGACCGTGCAGTTTGTGAGGCGTGATCGTGGCAGCCGAGATTCCCCAGTTGGTCAGATCAACCGGGACTTTGCCAACCGACTGTGTCGCATCGACATGCAGCGGCACCCGAAATTCACGGCAGATTTTCGCGGCGGCTTCGATCGGTTGCAGGACACCGGTTTCGTTGTTGGCAGACATGATCGAAACGACGGAGACCGATTCCGGAGCATCGCCCGACCGGGTCACTCGATTCAATGTCTGTCGCAGGGAATCCAGCAGGATGATTCCGTTGGCATCGACGTCGACCCAGTCCACCGGACGACCGGATTGCTCTTGGGCGGCTGCGGCGGCGAGGACGCTGGGATGTTCGATCCGGCTGACCACGATTGCACCGTCGGGGTCTCCCAGCCCAGAGATCGCCAGATTGTTCGATTCGGTGCCACCGCTGGTGATCAGCAATCGAGGTGCGTGCACGCGAGTCAGGTCGCTTCCCAGGCAACGGCCGATCAAATCCGTGGCGGCTTCCAGTCGAGATCGAGTTTGTTGCCCGAGTCGATGTTGGCTGGAAGCGTTGGCGGGCGTTTGAGAGAAAGCCTCCGCCAAAACACGAGCGACCGCGGGATCGATGGCGGTCGTCGCGTTGTTGTCGAGATAAATCATGTGTTTTCAGCAGGATCGACCGATGAGCGGTCTTTCTTCAAGGATTGCAGTTCCGGGTTGTTGGGCGATTCTTCGAGTGCTTCGGCGAGCAGAGCGTCGGCCAGTTCGTCCCGCTCGGCGTCTCGCATGTCACGAATCAGGCTGACGTATTCCTCGGCCAAGTAATCCGCGACGGTGGTTTTCAGCGTTGCCACGTCGTTGACATCGCGAGCCAATTCCATCAATCGTGGGATCAGAATGTAGAGTTCGCGATCGGCCAATTTGGCGATGGTGGGCCAGAGTTGTTGAGCCAGCTTGGGGTGATTCTTGCTCCACTGCTTCCAAACCGGACTTCCCCCGTCCATCAGCCGAAGGTGATCCAACAGCAACGCGGGGTCATGCGGTTGGGATTCCTGCATCCCATGACTGAGTTCTGCCAAATCCCAGCGATCCGGGATTTGATTGGGCATCGTCAAAATCTTGGATTGGGTCAGGTACCGTGCGGTCTCGGGGGTCGTACTGGTGCGGCGGATGGGCGTGATTTGCCAGTGAACCAGCGGGATTTCATAGAATGAGAAGTGACGGGTTTGGAAATGGTTGGGGGCGAATTCGGTTCCTGCCACGTACCCAAATGTCCGAACCATCACAAACAGCAAGCCACCGAAGATCAGCGACTACACCGCGATCAGCAGCAATCGATAGCCCGCCGCGAATCGTTTCCGACGTCGCGATGGCTGGGCGGACTGAGTCGCGGATTGGGTGGCGGTGGAACCAGAGGACGGCGAGGCGGAGGTCGCTGACATCGTTGAAATATCCCGGCAGACGTCAAACAAACGGTTTGGTAGGTTCGCGACTCGTCATTGTTTGTCC
This sequence comes from Rhodopirellula sp. JB055, assembly GCF_043100905.1. Taxonomy (NCBI): domain Bacteria; kingdom Pseudomonadati; phylum Planctomycetota; class Planctomycetia; order Pirellulales; family Pirellulaceae; genus Rhodopirellula; species Rhodopirellula sp. JB055. The sequence continues at coordinate 9,420 of NZ_JBICHO010000547.1, forward strand.
CGAAGCCCCTTATTTTCCAAGCGTAGCAAAGATGAATGGGTACGCCACACCTTGGGCCGGCCGTCGAGCCTGGGCCAACGCGATGCGGCAGGCCCCCGTGGCAGCGTCATGGAGCAGTCCCACACAAGGGCAACTGACCGAAACACAACGCTCGACGCTCGCTCAAAAACGCTCATTCGTGGCGCCCGCGGATGCGGCTCAGCGGGCCAGCGAGTCGAACGCGATGGCTTCCCGTTTATCTGCCGCGATTTCGCAGGGCCCGCTCCCGGGAAACAACGGGGAAGGCGATAGCGATGGCAAAAGCGGTGGAGCGAATGCCGCTGTCGTTGATCCAGAGGCCGCTGTCGTCGATCCAGAGGATCGTGTGGCCGCTCGGGCCCGGGTCGAAGCGGTGCTGTTGATCGCGAAATCACCGCTGAATTACCGTCGTTTGGCTGCTTTGGCTGATGTGGAGGATGCGACCTCCGCTCGGACTCTCGTGGGGGAGTTGAACGAACTTTATGACCGTTTGGGGCGTGGGATCCGGATTGAACAGGTTGCCGGTGGCCAGCGGATGATGACGCGGGCGGTTGTGGCACCTTGGCTGCGCCGACTTGGTTTTTTGGCTCCAGCGGTCCGGCTGAGTTGGCCGATGATGGAAACGCTCGCCGTGGTGGCTTACCGCCAGGACGTCACGCGGGCAGACGTGGAAGCCGTGCGTGGTGTCGCGTGCGGCGAAATTCTGCGACAGTTGATGCAACTGGATTTGGTCCGGATCAGCGGTCGCAGTGAAGAGCTTGGACGTCCCTACCTTTACGGGACCACCAAACGTTTTTTAAAAATCTGCGGATTGGCATCGATAAAGTCGCTGCCGCCGATTGACTGGCACGCATCCTGCGATGATGTTTCTCAATCTGCCGACGGCGAGGTTGAAAACGTTGCCGACGAAGAGACTGCCGACGAACTGAAATCGAGAGATCCCTCTCAAACTGAATCCCATCCTCGCCGTGAATCCTCTTGCTCTGAATCTTCCGAAACGAATCCTTCAGAAGCCGAGCATTTACACCCCACCAAGGAGTCTGACGTGAGTGTCGCCGCGATCGAAACTCTCGCCACTGAATTCACCGTTTCTCCCGATGCCGATCCATCCGGCGCCGTGGCTGTTTTGGATGCGCCTGCGTCCGATGCAGATGCGGCGTTGTCGAGTGATCCGTCGGCCGTGATCGAAGACGAAGAAGACGATCTGTATGAAAACGGATTCGATCTCGATGACGAGGAAGACGACGACTTCGACGACGATGACTGGGATGATGACGACGAAGACAGCGACGACGAAGACGAGGACGACGACTCGGATGACCTCGATGATGAAGACGAGGACGACGATGACCTCGACGGCACCGACGACTGGGAAGAAGTCGACGACGACGAAGCCGACGAAGACTGGGATGACGAAGACGAGGAAGATGGACTCGACGATGACGATGAAGAATGGGAAGACTGATCGTCTTCTTTAGTGGTTTGTCAATTTTAATAGTGCGGGGCGATCTTTGGGGGCGAGGCGACGAGTCATTTATTTGGGCGCCATTTCAGGACTCGTCGCCTCGTCCACTACGCTAGAAAGCCAGTTCAGGACTCGTCGCCTCGTCCACTACCCTAGAAAGTCGTGACAGACCACTAAGCCGGAGCAAGCCGCTTTGGCGTCGCTCAGGCAGATTCTCTCAAACCACACCGGCATCGACTCGTCACGGCGAGTCCCTTGTTTCGGTCGCAACGATCGCAGCGGTTTTGACTTTCAAGGCAGGTGCGAAGGTGACATCGGGGATGTGAGCCGTTTGGCATTCGCGAGGGAGAGGGCATGGGATGTGGCGCGTGTTGCACTCCCCCGGAAAGCTCTCTGAACGCTCGCTTTCCGACCCCTCCCGCTGCGCGGGCGTGCAGTTTTACTTCACCTCCCTTTGAAAGGGGCGGCACGCTCCGTGTTTGATGAGGTGTTTTTTCAACATGGACCAATTGGTGACCTACCTTTGAAACGGTAGCTGTTCCTTTGTATCGCAGTTGATGCGTGAAACCATGTTTGAAACCACCCAATCCAAGCTGTTGATGGTCGAGCCCGAGCAGGTCTTGGCTGAACTCGCGACGTTCCGGTTGGAACTCTTGGGGTATCGACTTGATGTGGTGGGCAGCGGAGCGGAAGCACTCGACCGCCTGCGTCATGAAGCAATCGACTTGCTGATTCTGGACACCAAGTTGCCTGAAGGCGACGGTTTGGAATGGCTGACCGAGCTGCGTTTGGAATTCAAGGCCGAGCAAGTTCCCGCGTTGGTGTTCTCGCTCGACCCGAGTCTCGAAATGGTTCGGCGAGCCTATTTGGCCGGGGCTCAGGATTACCTGATCACCCCATTTGATCCGACCGTGCTCGAGGAGAAGGTGCAGCGTCTGCTGTCCTCTCACGCTGAGACCGTTTGATCGCACATCACATCACCCACTTTCCACTTCCCAGTCTTCCCGACGGACTCGCACGATGAAACGCATTGGCGACATCTTGGTCGAATTGAACATTCTGACCAACGAACAAATGGACGCTGCCTTTGCGGGAAAACCACGCGGCGTGATGATCGGCGATTGGTTGGTGCGGCAATCTTTGATCAGCAATGCGCAGTTGGGCGCGGCTCTGTCCGAACAGTTTTCGGTTCCGTTTGTTGACATCGACTTTTCCAGCGTGAACCCGCAAGTCGCGCGTTTGCTGCCTGAGGACTTTGCTCGCTCTCAAGCGGCGGTCGCAATCGATATCAGCGACCGCATGCTGACACTGGCGATGGTCGCGCCCGATGACATCGAAACCATTGCCGAAGCCGAGTTGATGACCGGCTACAAAATCCGACCCGTCGTTTCACTGGAAGAAGACGTTCGCGATTTGCTCAATCGCATCTATGACGATCGTGCGTTTGCACGGCAGACCATCGTCGACATGAAGTTCGCCGAAATGGCCGAATCGGGCGAGGTCACCGAAGAGGATGAATTGGCGATGTCCGTGGTCAGCCAAGAGGACGCGCCCGTTGTCAAACTGGTCCAAGCGATCTTGTCCGGTGCCGTTTCTGCAGGAGCCAGCGACGTTCACTTGGAACCGCATAAACCCGAGATGCGTGTTCGCTACCGCGTTGATGGTGAGTTGCAGGTCGTGATGACCATCCCCAACCACATCGAGGATTCGGTCATCAGCCGCATCAAGGTCATGGGCGACATGGACACCACCGAGAGTCGGCGTCCACAGGATGGTCACCTCACGGTTTACGAAAACGGCAAACGAGTTGGCTTTCGGATCAGCGGCATCCCAACCGTGGATGGTCAAAAGTTGGTGTTGCGGTTGCTCGATGAAGGCGGCCAAACGTTTGATTTGGCCGGCATCGGAATGCCTCAGCGTGACTACGACGCGGTCCGCCGCGTGATCGACAAACCACACGGGATGTTCGTGGTGACGGGACCAACGGGAAGTGGCAAGAGCACAACGTTGTACGCCGCGTTGCAACATCTCAACGACGACGACCGAAACATCGTCACGGTCGAAGACCCGGTGGAATATCGCTTGCCGGGAATCAACCAAGTCCAAAGCGATAACGAATTTGGAATGGGGTTCGCCAACGCATTGAAGTACATCATGCGGCAAGACCCCGACGTGATCATGCTGGGCGAAATTCGCGATTGCGAAACCGCGACCACGGCTGTCCAGGCGGCTTTGACGGGTCACTTGGTGATCAGCACGCTGCACACAAACGATGCGGTGGGTGCCGTTCAGCGACTCGCTGACCTGGGCGTCGACAATTTTAAAATCGCCGGCTCGTTGCTCGGCAGTGTCGCGCAGCGTTTGCTTCGCTGCGTCTGTGAAAACTGCAAGGTCGATGCACCAGCGAACTTGAATCTGCTGGAAGCATTGGACCCCGAGCAATGCGTCCCGCGAGACACCACGTTCGTTCGTGGTGCCGGGTGCAAGCGATGTTTGGGAACCGGGTTTGCCGGGCGAATGCCGATCTTTGAAATCATGCCGCTGAACGCGGAAATCACCGCGGCCATCGAAGCCGGTGTGCCAAACTCGCAGTTAGAAGTCATGGCTTATGCCGCCGGAATGGTGCCGCTTCGCCAGGCCGGATTAGAAGCGGCCGTCGCCGGAAAGACCTCGCTCGAAGAAGTCTATTTCAAAACCAGCGGCGATCGACGCAGCACCACATCGACGCCGGTCCAAGGTGGCCGGCGGTCGGTGGATCAACCCGTCCCCAGTGCCATCGCCTGATTCTTCATCTGCCAGCCTGGCTGGTTGGATCATTCTTTCATCGTTTTCGTTTTTTGCCTTGGTGACATCCCATGTCTTTCCCAGCTAGCACGACCAACACGCCCACCACCGGCGGTGTGATGGGGTTCTTGCGAAAGCTCAACTCAATCGAGGTGGGCGGCCCTAAACGCGGCGTTCCCAAAGGTTGTGAGTCAACTCGAATCCCTCCGGTGCCACTGGCTCAGTTGATGCGGATGATGTTGATGTTGCTGCAGAACGGTTTGACGTTGCCCAAGGCACTCGGTTCGCTCGCGATGGACAATTCCAGCCGCAAGTACAGCAGCGTGCTGCTGCGGATGCGAAGCACGATCATGGCGGGCGGATCGATCAGCGATGCCATGGCGCGCTATCCACGAACGTTCAACAAAATGCAGGTCCAACAAGTCCGTTTAGGCGAGCGAAGTGGTTCGCTCGAAACCGCCCTGCTGCGGGTTTGCGAACAGGTTGAACGCAAAGTCGCTCTGCGAAAACGGATCTTCAAAAAAGTCAGCTACCCAGTCCTGATCAGTGTGGCGGGGCTGGGACTGATGGTGTTCATGTGCGTTGTCGTCGTGCCTGAATTTGAAACCGTTTACACCGCCAGCGGCGTTGATTTGCCTCCGGTGACAAAGTTCGTGACCGGCCTGAGCCGGTTCATGCTAACCAAAGGTTTGTTCGTTTTTCCATTGGGGTTCATTGCGGCCGTGCTGTGGCTCATTGGCCGCAGCAAACCACGCATCGCGGCCAAGATGGACGCCGCGTTCCTACAGATTCCGGTTGTCGGCCCCTGGCTTCGTGATGCGGCGGTGTTGCAGTTCATTGAAGCCACGTCGGCCATGGTCCAGTGCGGTTACAAACCGATTGAAGCCATCGAGGTCGCTGCCACCTGCGTCAAAAACCGCTGCGTCCGAAGTGCGATCGAGGACATCAATCACGGTGTCCGTCGCGGCGAAAAACTAAGCGTTGAGCTTGGCCGCTACGAACGATTCTTTCCTCCAACGCTGTGTCAGCTCATCGGTGTCGGAGAGCAATCCGGCGAGTTCGCTCGTTCGTTGCAAGGCACCTGCAATCACTTGCGGGAACGCTTGGAAGCTCGCATTGATGCATCGGTTGCGATGCTGGAACCCATCCTCACGATTTCGTTGGCGGTCATGATTGGCGGCATGGTGCTGTCGATCTACACGCCGATGTTCCACATGTTTGAAGTGCTCGAATGATGCGTGAATCACTCTCCGACCAAGCATCGCGATTTTGTCACTCGCGACGATTCGGCTTCAGCATATTAGAGATCATCGTTGCGTTGACGATCGCCACCATGTTCGCCATGACCGGTTTGGCGTTTGTGCAAACGCATGGTGAGACCGCGAAATCACGCGCGTGTGAAGCCAACCGGTCCATGTTGCAACGCGACGTGGAATTGTACGAAAGCGAGACCGGGCGATTGCCCAGTCGAACGCTTCGCGAATTGGCTGATGAAGACTACAGCGGCGTGAACTTGCCCACGTGTCCCGTGTCGGGGGCAGCCTACGGGTTGGACCAAGGCGATGTGATCTGCCCGACTCACGGCAAGTGATCAGCGAATGGAAATCGCGGTTTGCAGCGGACGCAGAACACTGTCGATCAAGTATTCGTCAACCAAATCACGGCATAACTGAGACAGACGCGTGAATTCGTCCGCGTAGTTTTCCTTGGCACCCAAGGAATCGTAACGCCGGACCATCATGTAGACGCTGAGTTGTTCTTCGGTGAATTCGCCGGTGCGGATTTGGAAAGCACCCGTTCGTGATTCGAAGCTGATCCGGCACTGGGTCTTGCAGTCTTCGTCCAAGGCAAACTGCACCACGGGTTCATTGGACAGCAATTTTCCGTACGGCAGTTGGGTGAACTTTTCCAGTCCTGGCGCGATGCCAATGGCCTCCGTCACGATCTCGTTGTGGTTGCCTTTGCACGCAAAGTCAAACCCGAGCATCACCGTCAACGCTTCACAGTCGAGCGGACTGACCGACAATTCGTAGGGCACCAATTCCAGGACCGCTCGGTGCTGCTCGCAGGCGTCTTCGTAGGTGGTCGGGCTGACCATCCCGCTGTTGATTCGTTTCGGTTCAACGGACACCCAGCGATACGCACCGCTGTCCTTTTCCTTTTCTTCTTCCAGCACGTATTCGTCTTTTTCACGCGCGTAGAAGTTTGCCATCTTGGGGTAACGACGCTGGACCTGTTCAAAGTAATGCAGGACGGATTCACGACCTTGCGGCAACTCCATTTCGGTGGACAGATTCATGTTCACGTAATATTCGTCGCCGAATGCGCCGTAATCACTCATATCGTTTTCACTCAATGAAAGGCTGGTTGACGGATGAACGTCAGGGAAGAGAACGCTCCGTTGTAGCCGTTGCCGATGCCATCGGCCAGTCACTGCGGAACCACTCCGCGGCATCTCCGTTTTTCGAACTGAGCCGCCACGACAAATCATACCCCGACGGGGAAGCGAGGGAGAACGGCGATTTCTCAATCGTCAACGTCATTGGTGCCACAACAAATCATAACCCGACGCGTGAGCGAGGGACTGCGTGCCATTGCAACGAGCCTGTGGGGCCCTCGCTCGCGCGTTTTGAAGTTGCGTTTTTCTCAAAACCCGAAGCGTCAGCGAGGGAAAAATGCGGTTGACTTCGCCTCGCTGACGCGTCGGGTTATGAAAAAACAATGCTTCCGCAAAAGCGCAACTTCAAAACGGATTCGCTCAGGAATCACTCCGCGGCAGATTGTTCTCTCGCATTTTGTCATGCGTTCGTTGGTGAGGCGTCTGCCCAAGGCGGGCTTTCTCACGCCGGGTGCGGCACGGGGGCCAAATTTCCGATTGGGACTTCGTTTTCTTCCATCGCATGGTCGCTGAGGCGGTAAGGCAAAATCACCCAAAAGGTGCTCCCACGCCCCAGTTCGCTTTGAAAGTCGATTTCGCCACCCAGCAGAACGGCGAGTTCTTTGACGATCGACAACCCCAAACCCGTGCCAGCACATTCGCGTGACAGGCCGTCGCCATCGAGCACCTTTTTGCTTTGCCGAAATTTTTGGAAGATGATTGGTTGGTCTTCGTCGGCCACCCCCACCCCGGTGTCCGTCACTGACAGGCGGAAACGATCGTCGTGCAGGTCGACGACTCGAACCGTGATCATGCCTCCCTCGGGAGTGAACTTGATCGCGTTGCTGAGCAGGTTGTTGAGGATTTGCCCCAGTTTGTTCGGGTCTTGGTAGGCGACTGGCAGGTCATCCGGGACTTCGACCGACAGCGAGATGTTTTTGTCCTCTGACAAGGACTGGATCATATCGCACTGAGCGCCGACCAAGCGAGACAGTTTGAACTCGCTGCGGCGAACTTCCATCTTGCCCGCTTCGACTTTCGCGAGGTCAAGAATGTCATTGATCATTTCCAACAACAGGCGTCCGCTCTTTTGAATGTTTGATGCGTAACGACGTTGCTTTTCCGACAGTGAGTCGATGCCCTGCAGGACTTCCGAGAAACCGATGATGCTGTTCAGCGGCGTGCGCAGTTCGTGACTCATGTTGGCCAAGAAGTCGGTCTTCAATCGGTTGGCTTCGTAAAGCTGCAAGTTCAATTGCGCGAACTGGTCAACGCGTGCGTCGAGTTCTCGGTTGACGCTTTGCAATTGAGTTTGTGTTTCGGTCAGGTGACGCAGCATCCGGTTGAACGCATCGGCCAGTTCCCGGAATTCGTCGTCAGTGGAGATGTTCGCACGTTGGTTGGTATCGCCATGCGTGATCGCGTCACTGACGTCACGCAGGTGCAGCAGCGGTTGCAAAACCAAGTACCGAACAATCGCATGCAGCACAAACAGAGTCACAGCGACAATGAACATCGCGATCGAAACCACGATGGCTCGGATGCCCGTCATGTCCTTGACGATTTTGTCATCGGGCATGCTGACCCGTTTGACTCGGTAAGGCAATTGCGAGGCAAGCTTGGCCGGGTCTTCGTCCTTGGACAACGAGATGATCTCGCCGCTTGGAACATGACAGGGAACACAGTCGTAAGTCATGAAGACTGGTTCGTAGTAGACATAGCGTCCGTTGGTGGGACCAAGTTCTTTGAAGACGGGACGGTTGGCGGGGCCAATTCGGCTCATCGCCGCGTCGTCGGCCAAATCAACTGCTTTGCTCAGGTCAATCGGATCATCAGACAGCAAGCGTTCCAAGCGGGCTCGAAATTGAGGTTCGAGATCTTGCAGCAGTCGCAGTTCGCTTGGGGCGGTGGGCAGGATCGGGGAGGAGAGGTTCTCGAACGGTTGTGGGTCCTCCAGCCCCAAAATGTCAAACTCGATGTCTTGGCTGAGCAATTGCGAGCGGAGGTCAGCGATCTTCTGTCGGGTGATCTCGAGTTTGTTTTCGGGCAGGTGTTCGGTGTAGGTCGCTGCGGCGTGGATCAGCATCATCTCCGTCGCGGCCGCGTCTCGGGCTTGCTGCTGAGTCGTGCTGCTGACCCAGCGGTCGGCCAGCAGAAACACCATGCAAAACGCTCCGCACATCAACACGACGAGCGCTGAGCCAAAGAACAGCAAGCATTTGCGTTCCAGACTCATCGATGAAAACAGGCTTTGGATGAACCTCAGCATGAGCTTCCGCGGGAAGGCCCTGGGGCGGCAAGAAGGTCGTGGACAATCATTCAGTGTGACCGAGAAGACGGAGAGCCGGAAAACTTCATTTTGACGAAAACCGCAGGCCACGACGAGACGAATCCAGCGATTCGTGCTCTCAACCAGTCGTTTCAACTGTTTTATTTGGAATAGGTTGCCTTTCGCGGCATGGAGAATGGTCCGTAAATCACCGCGGAAAAGCTTGTTTGCCCCCCTGGCCACAACTACGATGCGAAACTAACTCACGATCCCGTCGGATCACAATACGCCTCCAAATTTCCCGCCTTCTGACTCTGAGAATACGATGAAACGTTCCCTTCGCCTTACACTGCAGTGGACGTTGGTGGTCTGCATGATCGCCATTTTGAGCGTGAGTCCCGCTTCGGCTGGATGGCTGCTGAAGCGAATTCACAGCAAAAACGCTGATTGCTGTGAAATCGCAGCGGACACCTGCTGCCCCGCTCCAGAGCCGGTTTGCTGTGCTCCGGCACCGGAGCCCATCTGCTGCGACCCTGCACCTGTCGCTTGTGAAGCGGTCCCAACCTGCTGTGACAGCGTCGAAATCGTTCCCGCGCCCGTCGTCTTGAGCGATTGCTGCGGTGCGATGGTCCAGCCAATGAGCGAAGGCGTCATGGTCGAACAACCGATCTATGGCGAGTCAACGATTGTTCCTATGCTGGAAAGCGAAGGCCATCCGGTCGAAGGCGAAATCATCGAAGCTCCTGCCATGCCGGTTGAAGAGCCCGCGGACGTCGCTCCACCGGTTCCTGCCGAACCCGAAGCGGAAGAGCCCGTTGTGGAGCCTCAAGCGGATCCAGCAGCCGACGCGGAACCCGAAACTCCGATGCCAGTCGAAGAACCCGCGGAAGAAGCTCCCGTGGTCGATCCGCCGACTGAAGAGCCCGTGATGGAAGAACCAGCCGTCGAAGAACCGGCTGTGGAAGAACCTGCCATGGAAGAACCGGAAACGGATCTGTTCCCTGCCGATGACAACCCGTTCCCGCAAGACGCACCTGCCGAAGAAGCTCCCGGGTTGGAAATGCCAGAGGAACCTGCCACTCCTGACGTCGAAGCTCCCGTGGAAGAAGCACCTGCGGACGATGCCTTCGGCGACCTGTTTGGTGGCGACACGGAAATGCCCGCTGAGCCGGCAACTCCCGATGTCGAAGTTCCTGAATCCGATCCCGTCGATGACCTGTTTGGCGGTGACGCTGCCGATGCCGCGATTCCAGACGAACCTGTGATGCCCGAAGCTCCTGCGGAAGCTCCCGCCGACGACGCCTTTGGCGATCTGTTCGGTGGCGAAGCGGAAGCCCCCGCGGACATGCCAGCCGAGCAACCTGCCGACGATGGCTTTGGTGACCTGTTTGGCGGCGAAGCGGAAGCACCGGCTCAAGAAGCCATGCCACAAGAAGGTGGGCTGGACGGATTGTTCGACGACGCCGCACCGGCCGAAGAAGCACCTGCAGACGGTGGTGGATTGGATGACCTGTTCGGTGACCCACCAGCCGAAGACAGCTCCGACGCTGCCATTGACGATTTGTTTGGTAAAAACCAACCGAAGGTGGCGGAGTCGGAAGTCACTCAAGTCGTGACGGAAAAGAAAATCGCCAAGACCATCGATGTGCTTGACAGCACCAAGACTCGCACCTGGATCGACAACACCGGCAATTGGGGAACCGATGGTCGCCTGATCGAAGTCCGCGAAAATGAAGTCCAGATTTTGAAAACGAATGGCCGCACCTGCACCGTTCCCATGGAACGACTTAGCGAAGCAGACAAATCGTACGTCGAATCGATTCGTGCCCAAGTCAGCGAATTGCTGTTCGCAATGGCTTCGAATGACTGAGCCCGGACCCTCGCGGGTTCGAGTCTGATCGCACTGAAAAACGTTGAACGCCCGGCAGCCCGCAGACTGTCGGGCGCTTTTTTTGTTGTGTGGCTCAAGCTTCGGCCGGTCCCAGCCGAATAGTACGGTATCAGCGATTGAATCGCTTTGAGCAACGAAGAGTCTTCGAAGAAGGCAGGGCTTGACGAAAAAGCACGGGTTTCCTAACTTGCTCAGCTTGTGCAACAGTCAGTCTTTGACCGACTCGAAGCACGTGAAGGCGACGTGGCCAAGTGGCTAAGGCGAAGGATTGCAAATCCTTTATTCGTGGGTTCGAATCCCATCGTCGCCTCTGATGATCGCGCGTGGCTTTGGACGCGGCCCTTCTCAAAGGACCGCAACCGAGCTAGGATCATCGTCCAAATGGGTGCAACGTTGCACGGTCAAGTTCACCCACGCCCTTGTAGCTCAGTTGGTAGAGCAACGGACTCTTAATCCGTGGGTCCTAGGTTCGAGCCCTAGCGGGGGCACTCTTTTCCCCATGAAGCACCGCGAACTGCGTGTTTTGTGGGGTTCTTCATGCGGTTGACCCGTCGTGGCCTCCGCCCCTTCGCTGTGACCCACCCAGCACCCTGCTAAATGGACCGGGTTTGACCATCGGGGGCCGAACGATCACTGGTCGTCCTCCTGATCATCTAGACTCCCGGTCATCCGGATCCGAGAGTTCGCGACCTCGCAACATGAAGTCCTGCTTCATCGCGATCTTGGGGGCTCGTCCCGATCCACTGGCAGATGCGAAACGCGTCGGCAGGAATGATCGGGCAAAACCATGTGAGCCGTTTAGGCGTTCGCCTCGGTGGCACGTGGGAACCGTGGCGTTTGCCAGAACAGTCCCAAT
>NZ_JBICHO010000548.1:0-11875 GCF_043100905.1 Rhodopirellula sp. JB055
GAGGCCTCGTGCGCCCCGACGGGGCATCGCATTCCAACCCAGAGAAACGTGAAACCGTCGGAATGATCAGGCCGGTAGCCCCAAGGGGGCGACTCGATCTGGTTAGCGCCGCCCCTTTGGGGCTACCGAGGTTCGCACCATTCTGAAAACCCAGGGCGTTGCCCTGGGCTAGAATAGGGTCGTCCCGTTGGGCCTGTGGCGTCTCCGTGACGGGGACGTCGTTTCTCTCGAATATTGTGCCATTCGCAAGGTGGAACCATGCCGCAGTCTTTGGCTCGCGTTTATTTGCACATCGTCTTTTCCACCAAGGGGCGAATTCCTTGGCTGAAGGATGCGACCTTGCGATCAGAACTTTACGCGTACATGGCGACGGTTCTACGTGACAACGTCCAATCACCAGCGATCAAAATTGGTGGAGTGGAAGATCACGTTCACGCTTTGCTCACGCTCAGCCGAAGTTTCGCGATCAAGGACGTGGTTCAGCACATGAAAACGGAAACCAGCAAATGGATCAAACGCCAAACTAAAGGCGCGACCGAGTTCGCCTGGCAAACTGGATATGGAGCCTTTTCCGTGAGCCAATCCAACGTCCCGAAAGTCATCCAGTACGTTGGCAACCAGGAAAAACATCACCGCAAACTTTCCTTTCAGGACGAATTCCGAGACTTCTGCAAACGGCATGAACTCGAGATCGACGAACGGTATGTCTGGGACTGATGTCAAACGAGTACCGCCCCGTTGGGGCTTCCGACATTCGCGCCGTTTTGAAAACCCAGGGCGTTGCCCTGGGCTAGATTAGGGTCGGCCCGTTGGGCCTGGGGTGTCTCGGTGACGGTGACATCGGAGTGATTGTGCACTCTCTTCTTTCGCCCCAACGGGGCGCTGCTATTCCAGCCCAGGGCATCGCCCTGGGAATCCGTCGGAATGATCAGGCCGGTAGCCCCAAGGGGGCGACTCGATCTGGTTAGCGCCGCCCCGTTGGGGCTTCCGACATTCGCGCCGTTTTGAAAACCCAGGGCATTGCCCTGGGCTAGAATAGGGTCGTCCCGTTGGGCCTGGGCGAATTGGTTACGGTGCTGACGCAACTGTCAGTCGTGTTGGGGTGTGTCGAAGATGCGGTCGCCGGCGTCGCCGAGGCCGGGAACGATGAAGGCTTGTTCGTTCAAGCTGGGGTCGACGGCCGCCACGAACAGTTTGACCTGAGGGAAATCCTTGGCCACGCGATCCATCCCTGCTTGGGATGCGATGATGCTGAGCACGCGGATGTCTTCGACACCCCACCGCATCAAACGGCGGACGACCATGTCAATCGATCCGCCGGTGGCCAACATCGGATCGAGTATCAAGGCGACGTTCGGTGCGCCCTTCTTGGGCAGTTTGTCGTAGTAGCCAACCGGCTCGGCAGTTTGCTCGTTGCGATACAAACCCAGGTGCCAGACGGAGGCGTCGGGAATCAAATCCAACAACGGATCGACCATCCCCAGTCCCGCTCGAAGCACGGGCACGATCCCGATGTCCGCCGCCAATTCATGGCACGCTGCATCCGCAACCGGCGTGGGAATGGTGACGGGTTGGGTCGGCAAGTCATCCGTCGCGCGAACACCGATCAACATCGCCAATCGCGAAACGGCGGATCGAAACTCAGACGGTCGCGTTCGCTTGTCTCGCAATTGACAAAGGTGATGCGAAACCAAAGGGTGCTGCAAAACGTGAACGTGCGACATGACTTGGATGGCTAGGGGCGAATGAATGTGAGGTGTGCAAACGCATGATCGAAGTCCGCCGATGATCGATCAAGTCAGTGAAGCAGAATGAGCAACAGAAAGCCTGCGTGGGTGTGCAACCCATCAGCCAGCCGTTGGGCCAATTCCGTCTGCCGTGTTCCAGAAACCGCCGCGGGCGTGATCGAAGGTGGGTTTTTGACCCCGGATTTTTTCGCGAAAACCGCCGTCGATGGACCACACGATGGAACCGTTCACGATGGTCGTCACGGGCCATCCGCGAAGCGTCTCGCCGTTCCAGGGACTCCAGCGGTTCTTCGTGTGTTGGTCTTCGTCGCGAATCGTGCGTTCGGAATTCATGCGGACCAAAACCAGGTCAGCATCGTAGCCATTGGCGATTCGGCCTTTGCCCGTGATGCCCCAGACCCGCGCGGGGGCATCGCTCATCCAGTGCGCGATCTGTGGCAGTGTGACTTTGCCAGCGTTGCATTGATTGAGCATCAACGCGAGCGAGTTCTCAACCGCTGGCAAACCCGATGGTGACTGCGGGTAGGGTTGGGCCTTCTCTTCCAATGTGTGAGGTGCGTGGTCGGTCGCGATGACTTGGATGACATCATCTTGCAGTGCTTGCCAAAGCTTGGCGTTGTCTTCCGCGGTTTTGATCGATGGGTTCATCTGAATCCGGGAACCCAATCGGTCGTAATCGTCGACGTTGAAGAACAAGTGATGCGGGCAAACTTCCGCGGTCAGATAGGGCGATGGATCGACGAGCGACACAAGCTCCGCGCCGGTGGAAACGTGCAAGACATGAAAACGATGTTGATGCCGACGGGCCAACCCGGTCGCTCGCGCGGTCGAGATCACCGCAGCGGCTTCATCACGGATACGAGAGTGATCGTGAATGTCGGTGGTGCCCGCGAGTCGTTCCGCGTTGGCTCGCCCAGTCGGTTAGTCTTCGCAGTGGGCGCAGATCGGCAGAGTCGTCTCGGCGAAGATGCGTTCCAAGGCGGCTTGTTCGTCGACCAACAGATTGCCAGTGCTGCTGCCGATGAAGATCTTGATGCCGGGAACGTTTTGAGCCGCATTCAACTCGGCCACGTTGTCCGGTGTCGCACCGATGTAGAAACCATAGTTGACCAATGACTTTTCGGCGGCCAAGGCTTCTTTGGCTTGGACACCTTCCACCGTGATCGCAGGTGGTTTTGTGTTGGGCATCTCCAGGAACGTGGTCACACCGCCCGCGGCACATGCGTGAGACGCTGTTGCCAAATCTTCTTTGTGAGTCAGACCGGGTTCGCGAAAGTGGACTTGGTCATCGATCACGCCGGGCAGCAAGAACAGATCGTCGGCTTCGATGAGGTGATCGCACGAGGCGGTGGAAGAAGCATCCGTGTCGAGAATCTTGCCGTCTTCGATCAGCACGTGACGAAGGTCGACCGTGCCGGAAGAGCTGTGGGTGCCATCGCCAGGCAAAACTGCCTGTGCGTTTCGAATCAGAGTGCGTGCCATCAAGGAGACCAAGCTGAAAAGACCAAACCGGACGAGTGTCAATGTTTGGTTGCCAGTCTAACACCGTTGCATGAGGCCATCGGTACCCCATGCGTCCTGAACCACGGTTCGCTGCCATTTCAGCAACGCAAGGCGAATCTGTGTCAGCGGCACGTGGTGGACGAGGCGATGAGCTGTTGACTACCCGCGAATGATCCGGGAGGGGAGGCGGCGCGTGATGCCCTTCCCCGAAAATCTCGCTTTCCGACCCCTCCCAAATTCGTCGGGCGTGCAGATTGACTTCACCCTCCCTTTGGGAGGATCGGACCGCTTCGGGCCGGGGAGGGTTCCGCGCTGGATCCAATGCTGACCCTCCCCTCGCTCGACCCTCCCAGAGGGAGGGTGATGATAAACGCTTGGCATTGCAGCATTTAAAACGGCACGGCCTCTTTGCGGCCGGCCTCAACCTACTCGACGCGGCCGGCGGCCCAGAGCATGCCGCGAACCAAGTTGGCCAGGAACACGTCGTCTTGGAACGTTTCCGTGGAGTGGCCGTAGGTGGTTCCATAGACGCGAGCGTCACCGTACTGGTTGGTCCAAATAACGGGATGAGACTTGCCATCGCGTTCGCTCTTGGAGGTCGCCAAAACAGTCGTGTTGGGCCAAACCTTTTCGATGATGTACAGCTCGTCCTTGGCGGACACGTGGGCGGCGGGGTACTCACGCATCACCGGGTGATCTTTCGCGACCACTTTGACTGGGTAGTGGCTTTGGTGATCATGGCGTCGGCTGGTCACGCCCAGGAATTCTCGCCAATCGTCGATTTCCGCGTCACGGTAGGTGTGCACCGCACAGTGAATGACCACGGCGGGAACGCCAGCGTGGTGGGCTTTCGTGATCTGACGGATGTAATCGGGGTTGGTCGTCGCGGCGAAGCATTCATTGTGAATGACGACGTCGAACGGTTTAGCCCAGTTTTCATCGCTGTAGAAGTCGATTTCGGCTTGGGTACCTTTGCCGCCATCATTGACGACGGTCCATTGGGCATCGACACCGGCTTTCGTCGCCGCCATCTGAATCGCTTTGGCCTGGAAGTCGTAATCGTGGCAACAACCACTGGTGATTATCAGGACACGGAGCGAATCGTCGTCTGATTCGGTTGGGGATGTGGCGTCTGCCGAGGCAAATCCAGAGAAGAGGACTGCGGATGCCAACAAAAAAGTCGCGGCGAAACGCCGCGACAGGGTGGAGTGAGAGGTCATTTCTCAGTTGTTCTCTTGAAGTTCGACAGTGTCCATGACTTTTGTGTTTCGCTCGATCGCGATCACGGTGGTGCGTTGGCGAAGACCATCGCGTGTTTCGGCCGTAACGGGAAGCACCTGACGTTTGTCGGGGAATTCCATGCGAACCGTGAACGCACCATCGTTTTGCAGTTTGACGGGATGCCCGCCCACCATCACCGAGGCCGTTGGGTCGGCTTTCCCGAACACGATCAGTTCGGCTTCGACGTCCAACCGCAGCTTGGTTTGACGCAGCAGCGATGGGTCGCCGGTGGTCGAGCCTGATTCGTTGCGATGAGGCATTTTTCGTTGCAGGCGATCCTCGAAGACTTCTCGCAGGTCATTGCTGCGGGATTCGTAACCGCCGCTGAGAGCGTAAATTCGCTCGTAGTCTTCGGCGATGTCCTGCCAGTGCTCGTCGAGACGTTGGCAATCGCCGGGCACGGGGGTTTCGACCACGTTGCTGCGGCAAAGGCAATGGAATTCACCGTCACTGGCTAAATAACCGATTGCGACGCGGAATCGCGACGGTGGGTCTTGGACATCGACGTACCAGTTGCTGACGCCGCCGTGCACGGTGATGTCACGAGCGACGGTTTCGGCGCTGTTGCTGGTCACATCGCCGACGGCCAGCAAACGCAGGGTTGGGACCGCGGTGTGCCATTTTTCGGCCATTGCTGATTGAGCGCGCTGGACGCTGGTTTGGGTGATTTCCCAGCTCGCTTGTAGCCAATACGCATCGCGAACGACCAGGACGATGCGGTCCTTATGAGGGGCGTCGGCGCGATGGCGTTGGGCACCATCGGTGACGGCGGATCCGGCGACCAAGGTGCCGGTGGAGAGGTCCTTGTGTTTTTGAACCAATTCGCGACGGCGACGCATTTCAGCCCGGATGCGTTCGGTTTTCGCGGAAACCTTGGGTTCGGTCAGGTCGGTCATGGGAGCGTCCGGTCGCGAACGCACGGTCGCCTTGGTTTTGCCGGAAGTTGCCTTGCGAGCAGGTGATTTGGATTTGCTGCTGGCGGTTGAGCGAGCTTTTTTGGGAGAGGCGGCCGCTCGTGGTTCGCTGGTTTTCGCGGTGGACTTCGCTTTCGCGGAACCAGTCCCTGCCCGGCTTTTTTTCGCTTCGTTGGCGGCTTTCCGGCGCAAACGTTGCTGGACCTTTTTGATCTCGCTGATCAAATCGTCCTTCCGCATCGAGTGCCAGCCTGTGATTCCGTAGTTCTTGGCGATTTCAGCCAATTCGCGACGGGTTTGTGACGGTAGATCAACAGTACTAATCAAGGCGGGCTCCTCGAGATGAACGCCTTGCCGATACTTCCCAGTCAAGGGCAACGAGGCGTGAATGGTTGATTTGAGGCAACAGGTTGATGCCGTTGTGCACCCAGCCAAACCGCTGTGGAAGGAGGCAGAATCGGTTGCTGACCGCGTCTTAACGGGGGAATCTGCTGCCCAGCTATTATGGCAAGGGGATGCTCATTGTTCTAGTGTTCGATTGACGAAAAGCCGGATTGAGACGCGAAAAGAAGAAGCCTTGGTGACAAAAACCCACTGATCGTCCAATCTTTGCAAACTTCGAACAAGCGACCGCCGGCGCGATTGAGCAGAATCAAGTTGGCGACAGTATAGCGATGTCGGGCGAATAAATCGAGCAAACGGCCTACAAGGGGGGGTGATGGGCGATCCTAAGCGGCAAAGCGAATCGGAGTCGAGTACGCAGCCGATGCTGCGGTTGGCTTCGGCCGGGTTTGAATTGGCTTCCTTTCCACTCATTTTGGGGGCAATGGGATACTATTGGTTGGATCCGTGGATGGGGAACGAGACCCCATATATCGCGATCGCTGGCGTTCTGGTCGGATTCTGCTTGGGGTTCTACCGGCTGATTCTGATGGTGAATCAACTTCCTTCTTAGGCAGTGAGCATTGACGCGACCGAGACAATATGGAGTCGTTTTGAACACAGTGATGGCGATCACGCTGGCGTGGTTGTCGTTGTGCGTGCTGTTTGCGCTCGGAAGTTGGGTGGCGGGCCAATTTTTTGGTGATTTGACCTGGGGCATTGTGTCGCTGGTCAGTCCCTGGACGGTGTGGCGGAAGTTGGCGATCGCGAGTTGGGTGATCGCGCTGGCATCGGTCTTTCCGCGGTTGATGTCGATCCAGATCAGCTCGGATCGATGGCTAGCAACGCAAGGCTTTCTGGCTGGGATGCTGATTCGGATCGTAGGGACCGTTGCTTTGTTTTTGGCCAGTAGTTATTACTTGGACGCTTCCGAGACTTGGTCCGCCGCCTGGGTGCTTTTCTGGCACGTCAGTTTGTTGGCCGTCGAAGTCGTTGTGATCGCACGGTTCGCTCGCCGTGACGTTGCCTGAAATCATCCCGACCCAATTCATCTGTCATGTTGCCATTTTTAGCCGCAGCCGGTCACGATCCGACCGATCACGCGAGTCCGCACGCGTTGCATGATTCGCCGTTGCTCAAGATTCCATTTGGTGGCGAGGGCACCGACGTTCCTGCGTTGGGTGTTCGAGATGGTTTCTATGAGTTTTTCATCACGAATCACTTGATGATGTCAGCGGTCGTGGGGTTGTTGCTGATCATCACGGGCGTGTTGTGCTCGCGAAAAATCAGCATCTTTCATGGCGAAGGATTGGGCCGCTATCAGACTCGCGGCCGGTTGTCGCAGTTGTTTGAAACGATCTGCGCGTTCATTCGCGATGAGGTCGCTTACCCGAACTTGCACGGGCTGACCGACAAATACATTCACTACATTTGGACGGTGTTCTTTTTCATCTTGTTTGCCAACATTTTGGGAGTGATCCCGTTTGGCTACATGTTGCAGTTGATCACTGGAAACCAGGCGTTCTCGCATTGGGGCGGCAGTGCAACGGGGAATCTTTCGCTGACCAGCGTGCTGGCGATGACATCCTTGGTCGCGATCATTTTCATCGGGATTCGCGAAACCAGTGCCAAGGACTTCTTCAATCACTTCAATCCCATTGGCTGGAATGGCGGTCTTTTAATGTTGCCGATCGCGTTGATGTTGTACGTGCTTGAGTGGCTCAGTTTGCTGGTCAAATGCTTTGTGCTTGCCATGCGGTTGTTCGGCACGATGATGGCTGGTCACCTGGTGCTTGCTGCTTTTGTCGGATTGATTTTCGCGGCCGCGGAAGCGGGCAAGGGCATGGGTTACGCGGTCAGCGTGCCGGTGGTTTTGGTGGCAACATCGCTGACGTTGTTGGAGCTGTTCGTTTGCTGTTTGCAGGCCTTCATCTTCACGTTCCTGACCGTGTTGTTCATCGCTGCGATGGCCACTCACGAGCATGATGAGGATTTGGATCACGATCCGGACGCGATGACCGATGCCAACCAAATGGACCCAGACAAGATTTTTGATCCCAGTCGCATCAGTCCTGCTGTGGGTGCCAGTCATCCAGCGGGTGCCTGATCGGCTTCCTCGGAACAGCGAAGGGCCGTTCCGAGAGAGGAAAAACGATGTGGCATTTTGTCGCTCGTTTTCAAGGCGGAAGTGGGGTGAAACTGCCCTAAGTCCGCAAACTATTTTGATTCACGCCGTCAGGCGACTGGGAGGGAAAGCTTTTTCCACTCCTTTCTGACGAAACTGCAGCAGGGTGGCATGACGGTTCGACTTGGTTGGACTATTCTTCCGCACTCAAAAAACACCTTTCCCCTTTCACTCGCTCAAAATTTTTACGGAGCAATCTGAAGATGTTAGAACTGGCAATGATGTTGGCCCAAGAAATCGCTTCCTACGACTTCGGCCGCATGGGTCTGGGGATCGGAATTGGATTGATCATTATCGGTGCCGCTTTGGGCATTGGTCGCATTGGTGGCAGTGCTGTCGACGCGATGTCGCGTCAGCCTGAAGCCGGCGGACGTATCCAAACGGCGATGATCATCGCGGCGGCACTGATCGAAGGTGCAACCGTCATCGCATTGGTGTTCATTCTGTTGTGCCGCGGCTAGGTCGAATTTGATGAAACGCTTGCTTGCAATTAGCTCGCTCACTTTGCTGGCCTCGTTGGTGCTGTTGGTGGTTTCACCGGCAGGGTCGTTGGCAGCACAAGATGAAGTGACCGTGGTGGACGCTCATGCGGACGCGACGAACAGCGAAGATGGCGATCACGACCATGCTCACGAAGGTGATGCCCATGGGGACGATGAAGCCGCCGAAAAAGAACATGGTCACGGTGACGAAGACCATGCGGCGACTCCGTTGTTGTCGTTTGACGTCGGATCGGCCATTTGGAATCTGATCATCTTCCTGTGTGTCCTGGCGATTCTGTCCAAATTCGTTTGGCCAGCCGTCTTGGGCGGTTTGCAGGCTCGTGAAGAAAAGATTCGCGAAGATTTGGAATCGGCTGAAAAGGCCAGTGCCGAAGCGAAGCAAATGTTGAGCGATTACCAAGCAAAGTTGGATGAGGCCGCCGGCCAAGTTCAAACGATGCTGGCGGATGCTCGCCGCGACGCCGAAGCCAACGGCCAGAAGATTGTCGATGCTGCCAAAGTGGAAGCTGCGGCTCAACGTGAGCGAGCTTTGTCGGACATCGAGAATGCTAAGAAAGTTGCGATGGCTGAAATGGCCGGACAAACGTCCAACTTGGCCATGCAGGTTGCTCGCAGTGTTGTTGGTCGCGAATTGTCGGCTGATGACCACGCGGATTTGATTCGTCAATCGATGGAACGGCTGCCCAGCCAAAACTGACGCCATTGACGTGGTCAAACTCCCTTCCCTGAAATTCCTACGACGCTCAACCGACGAGACCCCCAACGTGTCCGAAACCGCCTCGCATTCCACCGTCCTTGACGTCGGCGCCGAAAAACTCGGCAAGACCTACGCTCGGGCGTTGCTCGCTGCGACTCAAGCGGATGGATCCACCGAAGCGGTTGTCAACGATCTGAACGCCATTTGTGACGAAGCTTTGTTGCAAAGTCCCAAACTGCAACTGGCTTTTGAATCGCCTCAGATCGACGCTGACGAGAAGTGCCGGGTGGTGGACCGTTTGTTTGGTGGCAACAGTCACCCTGCTTTGATCAAGCTGATGAAGGTGATGGCCAAACGCGGTCGCCTTGGTCACCTGGTCGCGGTTCGCGACGCTGCGGTCGATTTGTTCGACGAAGCAGCCGGCCGATTGGTGGCCGAAGTTCGAACGGCAATTCCGATGACGGAACAGCTTCGCGGAGAAGTCACGCAACAACTATCGACCCGGTTCGGAAAAACTGTTCGCCTGCGAGAGTCCGTGGATGCGGATCTGATCGGCGGGATGGTGATCCGAGTTGGCGACACGGTCTTCGATTCGTCGGTGGCCAGCCGATTGGACAAACTTGGCAAATCCGCTTCCGCTGGCTTCGCTCGCCAGTTGATGGAACACGCGGATCGATTCAGTTCATCTTCGTGAATCAACACGTTTGCTGAACGCCCTCCTCAAACCATTTACGCACAAACCACCATCGGAAAACACGGTACGGTCCAGTGAAATTCAATAGCGACGAGATCGCCTCTGTCTTGCAGGCCGAGATCGAACAGTTCGATAACAAAATTGACGTCCGCGAAGTCGGAACGGTCTTGGAAGTTGGTGACGGGATCGCTCGCGTGTACGGCCTGTCCGGCGTCATGGCTGGCGAGATGGTCGAATTCCCCAATGGCGCGATCGGCCTGGCCTTCAACCTGGAAGAAAACAGCGTCGGGGTCATCATTCTGGGTGACTACCTGACGATCGAAGAAGGCGACGAAGTCAAAGCCTTGGGCACGCTGTTGTCGGTTCCTGCCGGCGATGCGGTCATCGGTCGCGTTCTCGATCCACTCGGGAACCCACTGGACGGCAAAGGTCCCGTGCAAACCGACGTCACTCGCCCGGTGGAAATCATCGCGACGGGTGTTGCGGAACGCAAACCAGTCACCGAGCCACTGCAAACCGGTATCAAGGCCATCGACTCGATGACCCCGATCGGACGCGGGCAACGCGAACTGATCATTGGTGACCGCAAGACCGGAAAGACGGCCATCGCAATCGACGCGATCCTGAACCAAAAGGGTCAGGGCGTGAAGTGTTTCTACATCGCCATCGGCCAAAAGGACTCCGCCGTCGCTTCTGTTGTTGACGTCCTCGAGCGTCACGGAGCGATGGAATACACGACCGTGATCGCGGCGGGTGCCAGTGCACCGGCTCCTCTGCAATACGTGGCTCCTTATGCCGGAACCGCGATGGCAGAACACTTCATGTTCAACGGCGGACACGCCTTGGTCGTCTACGATGACTTGTCCAAACAAGCCACCGCGTATCGTCAAATGTCCTTGCTGATGCGTCGCCCACCGGGCCGCGAAGCTTACCCTGGTGACGTTTTCTACTGTCACAGTCGTTTGCTGGAACGTTCGTCGAAGTTGTCCGATGAACTCGGTGGCGGTTCGATCACCAGCCTTCCGATCATCGAAACACTTGAAGGCGAAGTCTCGGCGTACATTCCGACCAACGTGATTTCGATCACCGACGGTCAGATCTACGTTCAGCCTGACTTGTTCTTCTCGGGCGTTCGGCCCGCCATGAACCCTGGTATCAGTGTTTCTCGCGTGGGTGGTGCGGCTCAAACGAAGGCCATGAAGAAGGTCTCCGGCGGTTTGCGTTTGCAACTGGCGGCCTTCCGTGCTTTGGAAGCTTTCGCTCAGTTGGGAACGGATCTCGATCCCGTGACCCAGGCCGAACTGGATCGTGGTTACCGCATGGTCGAGTTGCTCAAGCAGCCCCAGTACCAACCTCTGTCGGTCGCCGAGCAAGTGATCAGCATTTACGCGGGCACAAACGGCTACCTGGATGACGTTGCCGTCAAAGAAGTGCAGACGTTTGAGAAGGAAATGCTTCAGTACATCAACGACAAGCATTCTTCGTTGATCAGCGACATGACCGCAAAGCCGGAATTGTCGGATGAGATCGTAGAACGCATCGTGGCGGCCGTGAAGGAATTCAAGACTGTCTACAAACCCGCCACCCCTGCAGCCTGAACCCGAAAGGCGGAGTGATTCATGGCCAACGCACGTGCCCTCGATAAACGACGCAAGTCGATTCGCAACATCCGCAAAATCACGCGGACGATGGAGCTGATCGCAACGGCTCGGTACAAAAAAGCAATGGACCGCGCCGCAGCGGCCACGGCTTACACCGAGCAGATCACCAAAATTGTTTCGCGATTGGCGGACGCCGGGTTGGACGTGCAGCACCCGCTGTTGGAACAACGCGAAAAGATCAACACGACTCGGGTGCTGGTTTTGGCCAGCAACCGTGGTTTGTGCGGTGGTTACAACGCATCGATTTTGCGAACCGCGCTGCCCCGCATCAAATCGCTTCGCGAAACGATTCCAAACGTCATCATCGA
>NZ_JBICHO010000549.1:0-6548 GCF_043100905.1 Rhodopirellula sp. JB055
GATGGTCAACGAAGACGCGCCACTGGACGTGGGTAAGCCATTCCGAGAGCAATTCATCAAACAGAAAGCGGCAACCGGAATTCCAAATTGGACCAACCCTTTGCTGACGAATTGATTCCGACCATGCCTCCGCGCTGCGACTGCGTCGCTCCGCGGATTGTCGAGTCAGTCGTCAATGACGTTTCAACGTGTAGGATGGGCACTCTTGCCCGTCCGAGTCGGCCAAGCCCCGTATCACAACCCGACGTGTGAGTTTTGAAGTTGCGATTTTGCGTGAGGCATCGGTTTTTCATAACCCGACGCGTCAGCGAGGCGAAGTCAACATCGTTATTCCCTCGCTGACGCTTCGGGTTTTGAGAATAGCGCAACTTCAAAACGCGTCAGCGAGGGACTCCCCCCAACTCCCACGACGGCCCCATCCGGGGCCAGCGTTTGTTTTCCGGCATCGGTCTCTCGGGGCATCCGTCCCGAGCGAAGCATGACGCGCCCATCCGGGGCGAAACCCCGACGCCTGCCACCATCTATTTTTCGAACATACCAAGCGACGGGCAGTTGTTTGCAGCGCAGACGCCGAACGATCCGCCAGAACGTATCTTCAAACACTGGACCTCCAATCCCGTCGTGAGGGAAGGTGGCTCCTGACTTGGCGGCTTAGACCATGCTGCTAAGTTGTCCCTGTGTTTGAATCCTTTGAACTGCTTCCTGCCCCTTGTTTTGCCCCCGATTTGATGCATTCCATCTCATTCATCCATCGTTTCTCATTCTGTGTCTCCTGGTGCAGGCTGCTGGCGCTGCTTGTGCTGGCGTCCCAATGCGCTCACTCCGCTAACGCGGAACCGAAAGCGATTGATCCGCGCCCGAACATCGTGTTGATCTTCGCGGATGACCTTGGCTACGAAACACTCGGATGCTACGGCGGCCTCGACTTTCATACGCCACGGTTGGATCACATGGCGTCAGAAGGTCTGCGGTTTTCGCGAGCCTACACCAGCCCCGTCTGCACGCCATCACGAGTCAGTCTGCACACCGGATTGTATGTGATGCGGCATCGTCAAACCGATGTGTTGCCGGTTCATCTGGGCACGAACAAGTATGTTGATTTCCAAAAATTGCCGACGTTTGCACAGCAACTGCGATCCGCAGGTTACGCGACATCCGTGACGGGAAAATGGCAGCTTGCGACATTGGAAAAACATCCCCATCACATCCGTGACAGTGGATTCGATTCCTGGTGCGTCTGGCAGATTTGGAGAGACGGTGCCAAGACCGTTCGGCATTGGAACCCGACCTTGAATCACGATGGACGCGTTCGCGATGATGTCGGCGAACGTTTTGGCCCCGATGTTTTGGTGGACTACGTCATCGATCAAATGCGGGAAGCAACGGAAGCCAGCCAACCGTTTCTGATTGTGCACAATGAAATGCTACCGCATGATCCGATCATTCAAACTCCTGACGACCGAACGGCGGGACGATCCGCGTCGCTCGGCAACATGATCACCTACTTGGACAAATTGGCCGGGCGAGTCCTGGATGCGGTTGATGACCTGGGCATTCGCAAGCACACCTATGTGATTTTCATGGGGGACAATGGCACCCACCAACGCGACTTTCGGAATCCCAGAGCGGGAGAACCAAACGAACGCCCGCACACTCGGCATACCAAGGCCGGTCAAGTCAACGGAGGGAAGTATGAACTCAACGACGCGGGAACTCATGTTCCTTTGATTGTTTGGGGCCCCGATCAAGTTCCTGTCGATTCGGTGTGCGACGATCTGGTCGACGTCGTTGATCTGTTCCCGACATTTTGCGATTTAGCAAGACACAACCTTCCTGACTCCCTCGCCATCGACGGTCACAGTATCGCGTCTCAGTTCCATGGCCAGGTCGGCCCCAAGCGTGACTGGGTGATTCACGGCATCCGGTCAGATGTGAATGTATTTGACGGCCACTGGCGTTGGGCCAATCACTCGGACAAGCTGATTGATGCAAGCGAGTTACCCAAAGAGCAACACACCGACGCGTTATCGGATCAAACAACCGAAGCGTCCGACGCGAACCAGCGTCTAAGCAACGTTTTTCAGACGGTGTCCGACTCCTCCCCCGCTCCACCGCCCCAACGTGCGGAGTAGTTTCCGAGGTGCCAACATCGCTGATTGAGGCCCCGCTACTTAGTTGCGTCTGGTAGTTGTAGGGATCGCAATCGCTTGCAGCGATGGTTGCGTTCATGCCGACTGAGGGCCTCAGTCGGCTACAGACTCGCAAAAGGGGACGGGGGTCAAATCCCGCTTGATCATGATGCCTTTCACGACAGGTCCGCCGATCGGCACCGATCAGCAACTTCCTTTGGGACATCAAAAAAGAAGCGGCGAGCATGGCTCGCCGCTTCTTGAGTATCATTCAGTGAGCTTTGACAGCTCAGATTAACGACCGCCCATACTGGCTTCGATCTGTTTTTGGATCTTGCCCAAGTTGAACGAACCAGGCGTTTGGCTTGGTGGGAACTCCTTCATCGTTTTTAGGAAGTTACCCGCATACTGCTGCATCGGAGCCAATACAAAGACGCGTGACAAGAACCAATCGTTGTAGGTGTTTGAGTTGTGCTGAGCTTTCTCAAATGGGTCGCGACGCAAGTTGAACAACAACGGCACTCGAAGTTCGACAAACGGTTCACGCCAAACTTCAAACGCCACCCCTCGGTTCTCGAGAAAGACTGCCTTCCAGTCTTCATAGCGAATCGCGACGATTTGTCCGTCATCGTTGACGTACATGAACTCTTTCCGAGGCGACTCATCGGTTTTTCCGGTGAGGTAATCCAATTGGTTATGACCGTCGATGTGGTTCTTGTAAGAACGACCATTCAGCTCAACCCCCTTGAGCAGTTGCTCTTTGATGTCGGTCGAACCCGCGATCGCAGCGAATGTGGGCAGCCAATCTTCGTGAGCCACAATCCCGTTCAGGACCGTGCCAGCTTTGAATTTGCCGGGCCAACGAACGTAACAGGGAACGCGATAGGCACCTTCCCAGTTGGAGTTCTTTTCACTGCGAAACGGAGTCGTTCCGGCATCGGGCCAGGTGTTGTAGTGCGGCCCGTTGTCGGTTGAATACTGAACGACGGTGTTGTCGGCGATGCCGAGTTCATCCAACAAGTCGAGCAATTCGCCGACTTGCATGTCGTGCTCGATCATGCCATCGGTGTATTCGTCATTGCCTTTGTGTCGGTGTTCTTCTTTGACGTGCGTGCGAAAGTGCATCCGCGTCCCATTCCACCAGCAGAAAAATGGCTTGCCTGCTTTGTGCTGACGGGTGATGAAATCCTTTGCGGCGGCAATGGTTTCTTCATCGATCGTTTCCATTCGCTTCTTCGTCAGCGGCCCGGTGTCTTCGATCTTTCCGTCGGCAGTGGCTTTGATCACACCACGAGGCCCGAAGGCTTGGCGGAAGGTTCGCCCGTCGGCCATCTTCATGTCACCGGGGTAGTCAAAGTTTTCTGGTTCTTCTTCGGCGTTGAGGTGATACAGGTTGCCGACGAATTCATCAAAACCATGTTGAGTCGGCAGGTGTTCGTCGCGGTCACCCTGGTGATTCTTGCCGAATTGGCCGGTGGAATATCCCAGGCTTTTCAGCACCGTCGCCATGGTGACATCCGTCTTTTGCCAGCCCTCTTTGGCACCCGGCAAACCGACTTTGGTCATCCCGCTTCGCACGGGAACGCTGCCGCCAATGAACGCGGCACGCCCGGCGGTGCACGACTGCTGACCGTAATAGTCAGTGAAGAAGATTCCTTCGTTAGCGACACGATCGATGTTGGGCGTTTTGTAGCCCATCATCCCGCGGTTGTAGTGACTGATGTTCTCTGTCCCAATGTCGTCACCCCAGATAACGAGAATATTGGGCTTGTCTTGGGCCTGAACTGTGAGGCTGAACGTCAGCGTCAGCAGGAAAGCTTGGAAGAAGAGAATACGAGACTTCATTTTTAGTGGCTCCTCACCGGAGGTGTGCACCATTGCAGGGCAAAGGGAATAGAAAAGTGGGTCTTGGTGAATCGGATTGAAGAGATGCAACGTCCATCCAGAGACTCACCACTCTCAGTCTATAGCCACACGGCCCGGGGTGGAGTCACCTCGCCTCAGAAGTCGTTACGTTTCACGAGGGAAACGGTCAGGACATGCGTTCTTGGATTGCGGCAGCAAATGCAGAGGTTTTCGAGTGTTCACCACGTCATTCTCCACCAAATGGACTCGCCGACGGGGCGTCCAGCCAAATGAATTGCTGGTGAAGATGTTCGCGGCATGAGAATCGTCGTCGCCTGACCAGACACCACGAACGGCGACTTCATGTGCCGACGGGCGGATTCAAAGCGAACTTCGTCCCTTTGAAACTTCGCCCCTTTGATTCGTCAAGCAGGTCGAGGTTCGTCGACCGGCCTGATCACAAACGACATTCCGGCAAACTACGACTTGCTGTAGCCCAATTGACGCATCACCACCAACATTTCGTCGCATGTGATGTAACGACGGTGGTGTGACATCTTGTAGCTGTCGATGGCAGCGGCCAACTCACGCCCATCATCGGAAAGGTCCGCGTGCGAGCTACCGAATTGCCGACGTTCACTTGCAAATGAGCCGCTCGACGATCCCCGGTTGCGCCGGCGGTCTTGCCGGGGCATTGATCCAGACGAAGGAGTTCCCTGAGTGACCACATCGGAGTTGCCCGAGTTCGACGCGAAAGAAGAACGATTCCGACGGGGCGGAATGACGGTCACAGGCGGTGTTTGGCTGACATTCGTCGTTGTTGGGAGCGGCATCAATTAGGATCCTCACACGGGTAACGAGCGTGTCCTGCACGCGTTTTCGAGAGACCTCTCACTACAAACGTAGGTCAAAAACAGAGCCTGGGGGGCCCAAAACTGCTTTTCATCCCCATCGTTGGGGGCGGTCTGTAGCGAAGGTGCCAGTTGGCGAAACAAATCGCCGTGATTCGAGTCTGGTTTCGCTGCCCATGGGAAATCGTTAACGTTTTGTTTGCAAACATCGCTCACGAATTGAGGTCGTTTGCTCGCTGACCGCTTCTCTGTTTGATTCCTCCGATACACCCGACGCCGAGATGCCCGACACCGCCCCAACAAGTCAACCAGAAGGCGATTTACGTTATCGTCGCGTGATCTTGAAACTCAGTGGCGAAAGCCTGGCCGAATCCGGCAAACGAGGCATCAGCGACAACGAATTGCTGGCGATCGCCAAGCAGATCAAGTCGGCCCACGTATCCGGTTGCCAAATCGCGATCGTCAACGGCGGTGGCAACATTCTTCGCGGAGCCTCTTTTTCGGGCGCCAATGCCTCCGTTCAAGAAGCCACGGCTCACTACATGGGAATGTTGGCGACGGTGATCAATTCGCTGGCGTTGCAAGACGCCCTGGATTCGATCGGATTGCAAACGCGAGTCATGAGCGCCTTGCCGGTGGATCGCGTCGCCGAACAATTCATCCGACGTCGCGCCATCCGTCACCTCGAAAAAGGCCGCGTGATCATCCTTTCCGGAGGAATCGGAAGCCCCTTCGTCACGACAGACACCGCTGCCGCTCAGCGTGCTCTCGAGATCGAAGCCGATGTGATCTTGAAAGCAACTCGCGTGGACGGCGTCTACAGCGACGACCCCGAAAAGAACCCTCATGCGGTTTTGTACGAACAACTCAGCTACAACGAAGTGATCCAAAAGAAGCTGCGTGTGATGGATGCCACCGCAATCGCGTTGTGCAACGAACACCGCAAGCCGATCTTGGTGTTTAATTTCAAACAGGACGGCAACATCGTTCGCGCTGTCCGAGGCGAGTCAGTGGGAACCTGGATCGGTGACCCACAGGACACGCAAACCAGCCAACAATGATTGCTACCAGCCCTTTCCCCTTCTCAATCCCCAGGATGACATGATGACCAGCGACGAGATATTGATGGACGCCGAAGAGCGAATGGACAAAGCCGTTTCGGTGCTGCAACACAATTTGTCGGGGATTCGCACCGGACGAGCCAACCCAGGATTGGTCGATTCGATCAAAGTCGAAGTCTACGGTTCGCTGACGCCACTGAAACAATTGGCCAGCATCGGGACTCCCGAGCCACAACAAATCTTGATTCGCCCGTACGACGCAACCACAATCAAAGATATCGAAAAGGCTTTGGTCGCCGGTGACTTGGGACTGAACCCACAAAACGATGGCCGCGTCATTCGCCTGAACGTTCCCCCGTTGTCCGGCGAAGTCCGCAAGAAAATGGTCTCGCGAATCAAGGAATTGGCCGAAGAAGCCAAGGTCTCGATCCGCAACATTCGTCGCGATGCGAACAAGGCCGCTGACACTGCCGAGAAAGACAAAGAAATGACCGAGGACGATCGCGATAAGACCAAAGAACAGGTGCAAGAGTTGACCAAGAAAGCTGAAAACAGCGTCAATGAATCCGCCAAAGCTCGAGAAGCGGAAGTGATGGAGGACTGATCCTCGATGACTCAATCGGTGCAATGCCCGCGATGTCTCGTGGCCGTCGCGGTCAGCG